>QMPQ01000318.1 GCA_003648635.1 Bacteroidota bacterium
ACCGAGTTCAAGGCTCAGGTATACGTTCTGAAGAAAGAGGAAGGTGGACGCCATACTCCCTTCCACAACAACTATCGTCCCCAGTTTTACCTGAGGACTCTGGACGTAACCGGTGAGATCATGCTTCCTGAAGGAACTGAGATGGTAATGCCTGGTGATGATGTGGAAATCACAGTGAAGTTGATCTACCCTGTAGCTATCAACGTTGGTCTGCGTTTTGCGATTCGCGAAGGTGGACGTACAGTTGGTGCCGGTCAGGTTATTAAAATCGACGAGTAGTATTTAACAACAATATTGAATAGAGAGCACGGGTCTTTGTGGAGCCCCGGCTTCTCTATTTAAATACGTTAAGTACACGGGTGTAGCTCAGTTGGTAGAGCACTGGTCTCCAAAACCAGGTGTCGGGCGTTCGAGTCGCTCCTCCCGTGCAAATATTAACCGGAATGAAGAGAATAGTAAATTATCTGAAGGAATCTTACAACGAGCTGGTACACAAAGTGACCTGGCCCACCATCAAAGAGCTGCAGAGCAGCGCATTGGTGGTTATGGTTGCATCTCTCATCTTTGCCATGATTGTCTTCTCAATGGATATTTCTTTTCAAAAGATCCTTGAGGGCATCTATAAATTAGTGTAATCCATGAGTAGTCTGGAAAAGAAGTGGTACGTTCTCAGAGCCATTGGGGGCAAAGAGAAGAAGGCCAAAGAATATATTGAAAGTGAAATTAGCAGGTTGAACTTGCAGGACTATATTGCACAGGTGCTGATCCCCACCGAAAAGGTTTACCAGATTCGAAATGGTAAAAAGATCAGCAAAGAACGCAACTATTTCCCTGGTTATGTGTTAATTGAAGCAGTGCTGACCGGTGAGGTTCCTCATATTCTGAGGAATATCCCCAACATCATTGGATTTCTGGGCTCCCAGGCAGACCAGATGCCAACACCTCTGAGACCAACTGAAGTAAACAGAATCCTGGGTAAGGTGGATGAACTATCAGCCAGTGATGAGGAGATAACAGTTCCTTTCTTCGTAGGAGAATCTGTGAAAGTGATCGATGGTCCTTTCAATAGTTTTACCGGTATTATCGAAGAGGTGAACGACGAGAAAAAGAAGCTTAAAGTGATGGTGAAGATTTTTGGTCGCAAGACCCCTCTGGAACTAAGCTTTATGCAAGTAGAGAAAGATGGTTAATAAGAAAAATATTACAATCTCCAGACAATGATATACCCATGAATGCTTCCTGTATGGTTGTCAGTGGATGTTGTAAGCGGTAAGTATATAAACAGTTAAATAAAATGGCAAAAGAAGTAGAAGGCTTAATCAAGTTGCAAATAAGGGGTGGTGCAGCTAATCCATCCCCTCCTGTGGGACCCGCACTGGGTGCCAAAGGTGTCAACATCATGGAGTTCTGCAAGCAATTTAATGGCAGAACCCAGGAGCAGGCCGGGAAATTATTGCCAGTAATCATTACCGTCTATTCCGATAAATCTTTCGAGTTTATCGTGAAGACACCCCCTGTGGCAGTTCAACTGCTGGAGTCGGCCAAGCTCAAAAAGGGATCGGCCGAATCAAACAGGGTGAAGGTAGCAAGTGTCACCTGGGATCAGGTGCGCCAGATTGCTGAAGCAAAGATGCCCGACCTCAATGCGTTTACTGTGGAGTCTGCTATGAAAATGGTTGCCGGTACCGCAAGGAGTATGGGAATTACTATTAAAGGTGAATTTCCGTCTAACAATTAATTCGTATTAAAAATGAGTAAACTGACTAAAAACAGGAAGTTAGCTTTAGAGAAGTTAGACAAGGACAAGCAATATACTATCAATGAGGCTTCAGGACTTGTGAAGGAGATGACTACCTCCAAATTTGATGCATCGGTCGATATCGATGTTCGTTTGGGTGTGGATCCAAGGAAAGCCAATCAGATGGTACGTGGCGTTGTTACCCTTCCCCACGGAACAGGTAAGGATGTCAAAGTGCTCGTGCTGTGTACTCCGGAGAAAGAAGATGAGGCTAAAGAGGCCGGAGCTGATTATGTAGGGCTGGATGACTATATCGAGAAGATCGAAAAGGGTTGGACCGATATGGATGTCATCGTTACAATGCCCCCCGTAATGGCTAAAATTGGTAAACTCGGTCGTGTACTGGGTCCCAGGGGTCTTATGCCTAATCCTAAAAGTGGTACGGTTACCATGGAAATCGGAAAAGCTGTCTCGGATGTAAAGATGGGTAAAATCGATTTCAAGGTAGACAAATACGGTATCATACATACCTCTATTGGTAAAGTATCCTTTACTGCTGAGAAGATCGCTGAGAATGCTCGTGAATTTATGAACACGATCATCAAGCTGAAACCCTCTTCAGCAAAAGGAACCTATATCAAGAGTATCTATCTCTCCAGTACAATGAGTCCTGGTGTTAAGTTAGATCCTAAAGCTATCGAAGAATAATAATCGCTAAAGTGTCTCAATACAATGAGAAGAGAAGAAAAGGAAGTAATCATTGACAACCTGGCACAGCGGCTGGACGAAACCAAGCATTTTTATCTCACAGATATCTCCTCACTTGATGCTGAGCAGACATCTAATCTGAGAAGGAAGTGTTTTGAGAAAGACATCAGCCTCCTGGTTGTTAAGAATACATTACTCCGCCAAGCTATGGAGAAGTGCGAAGGCGATTTTAATGATCTCTACGATATATTGAAAGATTCCACCTCCATCATGTTCTGTGAGACAGGGAATATCCCTGCCAAACTGATCAAGGAGTTTAGAAAAACCATGGAGAAGCCCTTATTGAAGGCTGCTTTCGTGGAGGAATCCATCTATATCGGGGATGATCAGCTGGATGCTCTCTCCAATATTAAATCGAAAGATGAGTTACTGGGCGATCTGCTTATGCTCTTACAGTCACCGGCCACAAACCTGGTGTCTGCACTTGCATCTAGCAGTAACAAAATGGCCGGAGCTCTGCTTACTTTATCAGAAAAAGAAAACTAATACATTAAAAATTTATAAAAAATGGCTGACGTTAAAAAAATTGCTGATCAGTTAGTCGAACTGACCGTCAAAGAAGTAAATGAATTGCTAGACGTGCTTAAAGAAGAGCATGGTATTGAGCCTGCAGCTGCTGCAGTTGCTGTAGCTGGTCCTGCCGCTGGCGGTGATGGAGATGCTGCTGAAGAGAAGTCTGAATTTGATGTAATCCTGAAAGCTCCGGGTGGAGCCAAGCTGCAGATTGTTAAGCTTGTTAAGGAACTCACCGGACTTGGTCTGAAAGAAGCCAAAGCTGTAGTTGATTCTGCGCCTGCACCAGTTAAAGAAGGTGTAAGCAAGGAAGAGGCAGAGTCTCTCAAAACCCAATTAGAAGAAGCTGGAGCAGAAGTTGAGCTTAAATAATAGGGCAATCGCACTACCACTTACAGGTTTAGATTCTTGCACTGCAAGAGTCTAAGCCTTTTTGCAGTTTTATAATTCAATCCTTAATCCACGGATTAAAACGCGATGTCAATGCCAAACAAAAATCAAGACCGAATAAGTTTTGCTTCCATCAAGAATCAGTTGGAATACCCTGATTTTCTGGAAGTTCAACTGAAATCATTTCATGATTTCTTTCAAATGGAAACCACTCCTGAGAA
>QMPQ01000319.1 GCA_003648635.1 Bacteroidota bacterium
ATCCGAAAAAAGATCCAAATCCCTGCCAGGCAGTTAATCCGAACATCACAATCAGAATAGGTGTAGCAAGGAATTTCCACTTATTATTCAGAGCCCATCTGAGGATCCTGGGATAGAATTTAACCACGGAGGAAAGGGCTCCTAAAACGACAGCAACAATTCCGATCACAAACAGGAAATTAGCAAACTGTGTGTTTTGAGCGCCCAGAGGCATCCATACCCTGGTAAGGAAAAACACAATTGTAAGACCTGTGATAATTATATTCATGATATTTACCCATGCCTTTCTTGATTCTGTCCACCTGTCGGCAAGGAATCCATTCAATCCATATGCAGTAAGGATAAGGGCAATATAATTACCTGTTACAATGGTAAGGACCAGACCGGTCAAGGCCAAAACAAGACTTAAACCCTTCTTGTATTTATTTTTATCCAGTCGAATCGAAAACACCATGTGGGCCAGGGTGGGTATGATAACCAATCCGATGACCAATGCTGCGAGCATTGTGAAGGTTTTGGTAAATGCAAGTGGTTTGAATAATTTTCCTTCGGCTGCCTCCATGGCAAATACCGGAAGGAAACTTACAATGGTTGTTGTTAAGGCTGTAATAACGGCACCTGCCACCTCAATAGTGGCTTCATAGATTACATTTAACAGTTTCTTGCCTCGCGCACGAATATTCTCTGGCATTTCGAGATACCGGACTATGTTCTCCGTGAATACCACTCCCACATCTACCATGACCCCAATTGAGATGGCTATACCCGATAGAGCCACAATGTTGGCATCTACTCCAAACTGCCTCATGGTGATAAAGGCAATCAACACACCCAGGGGCAGAAGACTGGAGATTAAAAAGGATGCCCTCAGATTCAGGACCATCACGATAACAACCAGAATACTGATAAGAAGTTCCAGGGAAATTGCTTCCTCAAGCGTTCCCAGTGTCTCCTTGATCAAGCCGGTACGGTCATAAAATGGTACAATTGTAACTTGAGACCGGGTTCCGTCCTCAAGGATTTTTGAGGGTAATCCAGGTGCGATCTCCTCAATCTTCTCTTTCACATTATCAATGGTATGCATTGGATTTGCCCCATAGCGGGCAACCACAACACCTCCGACTGCTTCTGAACCACCTTTATCCAATCCGCCACGACGCGTAGCTGGTCCATAATTGATTTTAGCTACATCTTTTAGCCTGATGGGAACATTATCCCTGACAGCAACAACGCTTTTTTCAAGGTCCTCTAAATTTGTGATGTAACCTCGGGCACGAACCAGGTACTCGACCCGGTTAAACTCAATGGTCCTGGCTCCTATATCCATGTTGCTGTTTTTCACAGCTGCCATGATTTGAGCAATATTAACACCATGTGCCTTCATGGCACTGGGATCAATATCTACCTGGTATTCCTTAACAAATCCCCCAATGGAGGCAACTTCGGCCACACCTTTAGCAGAAGTTAGTGAGTACCTCACATAGAAGTCCTGGATGGTTCTTAATTCGTGAGGATCCCATCCTCCGGCGGGATTACCATCTTTGTCTCTCCCTTCAAGCGTATACCAGTATATTTGTCCAAGAGCAGTTGCATCAGGACCCAGGGCTGGCGTAACATCTTCAGGCAAGGTCCCTGAAGGCAGGGAGTTGAGCTTTTCCAGTATCCTGGTCCGGCTCCAGTAAAATTCAATATCCTCATCAAATATGATATAGATACTGGATACGCCGAAAATTGAATTGCTCCGGATGGTTTTCACTCCAGGTATGCCCAGAAGAGATGTTGTTAAGGGATAGGATATCTGATCCTCAATATCCTGTGGAGATCGACCCGGCCACTCGGTATATACGATTTGCTGGTTCTCTCCTATGTCGGGTATGGCATCCACCGGTACCGGGTCACGTGGAATAATTCCTGTTTCCCAATCAAAGGGAGCAGACACAATTCCCCACACAATAAAAACGAGTAATGCAAGGGAAGTAACCAGCTTATTTTCAAGAAAGAACCTTATAAATTTATTTAGCATTTTTTATCTGATTTTGCCTGGGAGGCCAATGAAAATTCGGATTGATTTTTACATCACCCGGTCATATCAAAACTGTTTGAAATGAACCAGGTAATCCCCGAAAAAAAAAGGCTATATCAAATAAGACTGTATCTGAGAAAGAATCACCTCTTGATAAGGTGGTGGTTTTTTATACCAGGGCACCTCATTTTTAGTTGATTCATCGATGCTCTGAATGGAATGAAGTACTGCCGAGGTAAGAAATAAGGTAGTATTGTGAGCGTTTTCAAATTTGCATGTGCTGGATGACACCTCAAAGTCATCTCCAGGCTCCACTACAATAGATTCGTCCTGACACCCGGGACAGCTATCCTGAGATTGAATTGCATCATCCTTCTCAGAATCACAACAGCTATGGGCG
This sequence comes from Bacteroidota bacterium, assembly GCA_003648635.1. Classification (GTDB taxonomy): domain Bacteria; phylum Bacteroidota; class Bacteroidia; order Bacteroidales. The sequence continues at coordinate 2,424 of QMPQ01000319.1, forward strand.
GGGGCAAGAAAGGCCAGGTCAATTAATTGATCATGACAATAATGCATATTGATCGTGAATCCGGTAGACGAAATCAGGATAAAGACTGCAACAACGATATGTAAAACCTTTCTAGTCATTTTTGGAGAAACTCCATTGGTGCAAATAAAACAAATAAAATGCACTTATTGTTTACATTATTTTGGAAATGTGTTATACCATTTTTGTTTGTTAATGGCATGATTTTCCGTGCTTTTGCAGCTTATATAATTATTAGAAAGATTTGTAAGGTTTTTGGTGCAATTCTATACCTTATCAAGGGGATTTCTTTTACTTATTTTAATCCTCTTAAAATGAGAAGGGGTCAATCCGGTTATTTTTTTGAACTGATTGGAAAGGTGCTGGACACTACTGTAACCTAGCTGATATGATATCTCATTTAGGGTTAGCTCATCATAGACCAGCAACTCTTTAACCTTTTCAATCTTCTGATTAATCAGGTATTTTTCAATGGTGATTCCTTCAACAGAAGAGAACAGGTTACTCAGGTAGGAATAGTCATGTCCCAGCTCATTCCCAAGGAATTCGGACAGGTTCTCATGATCAGGCTTTTCACGATCATGGTGTATATACTCTATAATAAGCGTTTTGATTCTGTTGATGATCTGACTTTTCCGATCATCAATTAATTCAAAGCCATTATCTGTAAACATCTGCCTAATCGTGACCACATCATCGTCACTGAGATTCTCTCTCAGGTGTACCTCTCCAAGCTCGATGGATGCAATTGTAAATTTCAGACTACTAAACTCCTCTTTTACAACCTTAATACACCGGTTGCATACCATATTCTTTATATGCAGTATGCTTGAAGCCATCAGTCATGAAAATTGCCAGCCTTCTGGCTTAGATCAGCCATGCTTCTTTTTGAAAATATCCCACCAGACCCATTTTCATCCTTATGACATTGATAACAAACATAATTCAGGGATAATCCCAATCCATCTTTGTTAACTAATCCGTCAGAGGAAAACATATCGTAGGTGGCATCTGTATTTATGTTGAAAATATGAGCACTGGCATCTCCCGTATATTGGTTTTTCTCAATAGCGACTTTCAACGATTTTGGCATATGACACACCGTACATTCAAGCTTCATGGCCAAATGATTGTCTGCATTTTTATCTGAATGACAGG
>QMPQ01000320.1 GCA_003648635.1 Bacteroidota bacterium
GTGTTCTCACACCTCAGTGGAATTGCAGCCATTATGTATTTTGCACCGAATATCATCAATGAAGCAATTCAAAGTGTTGAGAGTTCGTTTTTGGGTGCTGTACTTGTAGGGGTAGTAAATTCAGCCTTTACTTTTATTGCCATTTTTAATATTGAAAAATTTGGAAGACGGAAGCTACTTTTAATCGGGGTGATTGGGGCATTTATCTCTTTAACCGGGGTTGGTCTCTTATTTGCAATAGGATCATCACTAATTATCATTCCATTGCTTTTTTACGTTGCAAGCTTTGCATTTTCATACGGTCCGATCGTTTGGGTCATTATCAGTGAAATATTCCCTACCCGTATCAGGGGCCTGGCTGTTTCTATCGGTAGCTTTTCACTCATGGTAACAGGCTTTTTTATAACACTCACAAACCCGGTTTTGATTAAAACCATTTTACCATCCGGCACCTTCTTTTTATATGCCGGATTAACACTCCCTGCGATCTGGTTTATCTGGAGATTCGTTCCCGAAACAAAAGGTAAAACGTTGGAACAAATTGAGAAATATTGGAAAAACCGAAAATAACAATAATAAAAAGACAGTCCTGATGAATTTTAAATTAGTTGGTATAGCACTGATGGTGCTGTTTTTCTTTTCATGCACAGATTCAAGTAGGAAAGCCGAAAATCAGCGCCCGAATGTACTTATGATATGTGTCGACGATTTACGTCCTGATTTAGGTTGTTATGGGAACGATATAATTGTTTCTCCGAATATTGACAAGCTTGCTTCAGAAGGATGCCTTTTTCGGAGGCATTATGTCCAGTCTGCAATCTGTGGTCCGTCCAGGTCCACATTATTGACCGGGAAATTTCAACAGGGATGGGACTTGTGGGGAGATTTAAGGAAAGGAGGAGTTGAACCCGAAAATGCAATTGCCCTGCCACATCTTTTTAAAAGGAATGGGTATAAAACCGTCTGTATCGGGAAAATTACGCATGAGCCCGGTGGTGTTATGGATGAAGAGCAACAGGTCCATCAAATCCCATTTAGCTGGGATACCAGTTATACTGCAGTTGGGAAGTGGGAAACACCCTGGAGGGCATTTTTTGCCTATGCCAATGGAGATGCCCATAATACAGCTATGAGAATTGGTGTTGAGACTCCACGATTACCTTATGAAACTGAAGATGTCGAAGATGATGGGTATCCCGATGGCCTGAATGCGCTTGAAGCAATCAAACAGTTAAACTCATTAAAAAAGGAAAAGCAACCGTTTTTTCTTGCAGTAGGATTTTATAAACCACATTTGCCATTTAATGCCCCGAAAAAATATTGGGATTTATATGACAGGGAAAAGATTCATTTGGCTGCCAAAAATCATCCCCCTCAAAATAGCAATATAGATTATTGCTTAAACGAAAGCCCTGAACTTACTACCCATTATCCGTGGCCTGATGGACCGGGAATTGTAAACCCGGAACATGCCAAAGACCTGAAACATGCGTACTATGCATGTGTCAGTTATATCGATGCTCAAGTCGGGAAGATACTGGATGAATTAAAACAGCAAAGTCTTGATAAAAACACAATTGTATTGTTATGGTCTGATCATGGCTGGCATTTGGGGGAGCATGGTATTTTCGGGAAAATGACTAATTTCGACATAGCTACAAATAGCCCGTTAATAGTAAAGGCTCCGGGACATACTAAGAGTGGCAAAATTGCCAATGCCCTGGTTGAAACCGTTGATATTTATCCTACACTTGCTGAATTATGCGGAATTGAATTTGAGGATGATCTGGATGGAGAGAGTTTAGTCCCTATTCTTGAGAATACAGAAATGAAAGGGAAACCCTATGCACGCAGCTTTTACTACCGGAATATGGCACTTGGAAAAACATTGAAAACCGATGATTATCGGATTGTACGATGGGCAACTGAAAGTGATAGCACCGTGGCTATTGAATTGTATGACCATAGGAATGACCCGGGGGAGAATATCAATATTGCATCAGAAAATAAAGCTCTAACCGATTCATTATTGTTTCAGCTTAATGGTGCAAAATTCTTAAGTGCAGATAAGCCATTTCAGGATGGATGGGAATAAGTAAGGTACTTTAAGAAATCAATTTCTATCAAATAACTCACCAGGCAAAGAAGCAAATATGGAAAGACGGAAATTCATTCAACTGCTAGGAAGCTGTGCTACAATCATGACCAGCACCGGTATACTGTTTTCATGCAAAAACTCAATGGACAGCGATATTGAAGACAAACTGAAAACATGGGCGATTGTTGCATTCAAGCGCTTCGAGGAGATCTGGAATTTTAATGATTTCTGGAAAAGAGGCAATACTTTTGATGCTTGTCTAACCTTTGTAGACGCAGTGCAGCAACGATGGCCAAATGATCCGGCGGTTAAGGAAATGCAAATAACAGTAAATGATATGCTGGAAGAAAACCTTGTCTTCTTTAACAGTGTTGATCCCGGCGGTCTTTGGGCTGATGATTTTGGCTGGTGGGGGCTCATGGCTCTTAACGCTCGTAAACATTTGCTTAAAACAGGTGAGACAATAATGGCGGATAAATACCTGAGGCTTTCAACAGATCTGTGCTGGGAATATAAAAAGAAAACAGCCTATGACCATACTACAACAGCTATTCCAGTTCCACACGGATGCCGAAACGGAGATGCCAACGGGATCAGCAAAGGGGTTAAGAATACCGTTACCAATGTTTTGTTATTTCTGCTTTCCTCCCGTATATACCGATTAACCCTGGCTGAAGATATCAAGGATAATGATAAATACCTGGATATGGCTTATCGGCAATGGTTGTGGTTCGAACATTGGTTTAAACTTGATAAATATGAATACCTGAAAAAGATATCGCCTTCCGGGGCTTTGGTACAAGAGCGGCCCATGGCCTTTTTTGAAGGTTCTGGCTACCAGGAGAAAATACATCCTCCCTGGGCTGAAGGCTGGATATGGACTGGTGATCAGGGCATGCTGGTTGGCGCTCTTACCGATATGTTTTCGGTGCGGAATGAGCTGGCAGGGTGGATTGCCAGGAAAAAAATCGATCCCGGCTTTGATCCTGTTGCATTTGAGAAAAAAATTCGCGCTCTTATTATGCTTATTGGCAATGGTGTTAAAATGGCATTAATCAGCGATAAAGATGGAATTATCCGTGAAGCGCCCTGCCTATCCAGTTTCGGGCCAGTCCACGGCAATGATTATCTGGCCGGTCGTGGTATCATGATGCGCTATCTTGGAGCCAGCGAAGAGAAAGCTCTTCTTGGAGTTGACCTGAGTGAAAATATGATGGCTACGGCAGATGCGATCTGGCAAACTCGTGATACAGCGACAAACCAGTTTCAACCTGAATTTACAACCCTTGAAAATGACAAATTGTATATTGAGCAGTTCAGGAAACTCTGGGGGCTGGCAGATGATGTTCACAAGTGGGACATTAAAAAGATGAAAGAGCAGAACAGACATGGTGTTTGTCAGTCTATTGGATTTGACGTTCTGGGTGCTGCGATTAAATCACTTTAACGA
>QMPQ01000321.1 GCA_003648635.1 Bacteroidota bacterium
CTATCCCAATTCTGGCAAGAACTGAAGCGCAGGAAAGTAGTGCGTGTAATTACTGTCTATGCAGCTGCAGCTTTCGTGATTTTGGAGCTGACCGATATCGTTGCACCCTCCTTGGGATTACCAGAGTGGACCCTGAATCTCATCATCATTCTTCTTGTAGCAGGTTTCATCATCGCAGCAATACTATCGTGGATTTACGACATTAATCCACAAGGGGAAATGGTAAAGACTGAACCCTCTCAAAAGGTAAAAGAAGAGGAACAACCAACCACATCTAATGGCTGGAAAATTACCAGCTATATCAGTTTCCTGGTGATTATAGGATTTATTGTATTCCAGGTTATAGCAATCACTGACAAATCTGAAGAAATCCCAATCCTAGAAAGATCCATTGCAGTATTGCCTTTCGAGGATATGAGTGCACAACAGGACCAGGAGTATTTTTGTGATGGGATCGCCGAGGAGATTATCAATTCATTAACGCAACTTGACAGCTTAAAGGTAATTGCCAGGACCTCCACATTTGCCTTCAAAAACAAGCAGGAAGATATACGCGAAATAGGAAAGATCCTTGGTGTGAGCACGGTTCTTGAGGGGAGTGTACAAAAGGTTGGAAATCGATTGCGTATTACCGCTCAGCTAATTAATGTTGAGGATGGCTCACACCTGTGGTCTGAGCGATTTGAACGTGAATTGGAAGATGTATTTATCATTCAGGATGAAATCTCTGAGGCCATCGTTGATAAGCTTAGAGTCAAGCTTTTGGGAGTGCCTGGTGAAATAACTATCCATCGACAAACAGAAAACATTGAAGCTTATAATCTATACCTGAAGGGTCGCTTTTTCTGGCACAGGCGAACAGTAGATGATTTGTTGAAGAGTATACAAAGCTATGAGCAGGCCATTGAGATCGACACCAGCTATGCACTGGCTTATGCCGGATTGGCCGATGTTTATCATATCATGTCCTGGCGGGGATATTTTCCAAGGGAAGAGGGGTTTGAGAAAGGAAAGACATATGCATATAAAGCACTTTCAATAAATAAGCAACTCCCTGAAGCCCATAGCGCTTTGGGAGGAATTCTGACCTGGTGCGACTGGGACTGGACGGGTGCTGAAAAAGAGTTGCTTCAGGCCATTTCACTCAATCCCAATGATGCCAATGCCTATCAATACATCTCGGAGTTGATGAGCGTTTTGGGAAGGAACAAAGAAGCACGTGAATATATTAATCTGGCCCTCGAGCTCAATCCGCATTCCATGATGATGTATAATTTGAGTGGACTTTATTATTATAATGAGGGCTACTATGAAAAGGCTATCGAAGAGGCCAAGAAGTCTCTGGAGATTTCACAATCCGGATGGCCCTTACTAAGACTCTACAGATCAAATATCAGATTAAGCCATGATCAGGAAGCTCTAAAGTATCTAAAAGAAATCATCTCAATAGATTTTTCAATTGATAGTCGGGAAGTGATAGATGCCATTTTCCTGGAATCAGGCATTGAGGGGATTATTGAATGGCACATACAATGGTTGCAGAAAAAGGAATCTTCGGATTTCTTTTTTGGAAGTATGAACAGGAATTTAACGATTGCCGTATCATATGGTCTTTTGGGAGATTCTCAGCAGGCCCTTACCTCTCTGGAAAAAGCATTTGAAGCCGGTGAAAGTGGTTTACCATATATAAATACGGGTCCAAATTTCGCATTACTCAGGGACAACCCCAGGTTTAAGGCCATGGTTAATGAAATGGGCTTATAATCAAAAGGAATTCATTCAGGAAGGATAAGGTGCATGGTATGATATACCTGCGCTATTTAAAAGTGATGCACTTTTCAACCCTATAAGGAATAAGCCGGAGTTTCAGCAGATAATCAGGGATACGGAAGCAAAATGTCAAGCCAAGTATGAAAGAGTCAGGTATTTGCTGGAAGAGAATAATATGTTATAACTGTTTTTCCTTTTTGAATCTGGCATTGTCCCAAGTTTGTCCCAACCCCCTCCCCAACCAAATGGTAGTTCAATCAATACAAGCAGTATACCCTTCCGTCATCCCATGTTTCCCGCAAATGAAACATTTTACATTGATGGGAATATTGTCACTTATATGCTGCTGATTTTTAAACTCAAAGGGTATAACCAGGATTATTTTTCCACTACTATCTTGACGAAGATTTTGTCAGAATCAGACAAAACCTAGCGTAAACCTAGCACAAAAGAAAACCACCTATACAAATGTGTGTATAAGTGGTTGATTATTAAGTAGCGAGAGGGAGACTTGAACTCCCGACCTCATGATTATGAATCATGCGCTCTAACCACCTGAGCTACCTCGCCATAATTTCTTCTGAACATGAAAGTACACGGGGCACTTTCGGGCTGCAAATATATAATTTTTTGAGTTTACAGCAAAGGGATTTGAACCATGAGTGTATCCCAGTGTTTTTGTATATTACAGTTGCAAGCATTGGAGAGTCAATTATGAGTACCGGTTTTGATGAGATAAGTGCGACCTGGCAGTTGATTATTTACCTGGGTGCCTTCGGAATAGTGGCTGTGGCCGCCGGAAAGGTTGCGGGGGTGTTCCAGAAATTGAAGCTCCCGCTGATCACCGGATTCCTGGTTATAGGCCTGATTTCTGGTCCCGAGGTGCTTGGTCTGATCGAGAAAGAGGCATTAGCCAGGCTCTCCTTTGTGAATGATATAGCCCTGGCTTTTATAGCATTTGCAGTGGGAACAGAACTCTACCTGAACGAGTTAAGGAGCAGGATGAAAACTATTATAATCACATCCATTGCACAGATCACAATTACTTTTATTCTGGTAAGCTTATCTGTTTTCCTGTTGCTGGATGTGATTCCCTTCTCCGACGGAATGAATCTGGCAGCCCGGATTGCTGTTTCAATGTTAGCTGGGACCATCGCCGTTGCCAGTTCGCCTGCGTCAGCCATAGCTATTATCAATGAAATGCGTGCCAGGGGGCCCTTTACCCGGACAGCCATTGGTGTGACCGTAGTCAAGGATTTTGGGGTGATTGTATTTTTCGCCATCATTTTCACACTTTCGAAATCGTTGATCCAGCAGGCGGAATTCAGAATGATCTTTATTGTTCAGGTCCTGGTGGAATTGATGTTTGCTTTTGGTTTGGGTTTCCTGGTCTGGCTTATACTTCGACTGATACTTTCTCTGAAAGGGATGATAGAATTGAAAAAGGGCCTGGTACTAGTAACAGGTTTCCTGGTCTATCTTTTCACACATATTGCGGATGATCATTCAAGCAGATATATGGGCATGGAGCTTCATATTGAGCCTCTGTTGATTTGCATCATCGGCAGCTTTCTTGTGACAAATTATTCGGTCTACAGGAATGATTTTATGAAAATTATCAAAGAATTGGGACCCTACGTATATGTTCTGTTCTTTACCCTTACCGGCGCCATGATCTCCCTGGAAGTTATGGTTGCCTTATGGTATGTAACACTGATCATTTTCGGCGTACGTCTTGTCTCTCTTTTCCTGTCAGGCTTATCCGGAGGTGC
>QMPQ01000322.1 GCA_003648635.1 Bacteroidota bacterium
TCTTCTGGCCATGGGATTTATACATCCTGTTCATGAAGGCTTACTGGCCGAACTGGACATATCACTGGATAGCCGGAAAAACATAGGTATTGATCTCTCCATGGCCACCAATATAGATAAGGTATATGCAGCTGGTGATGCAGCCAGTGGTGCCAGCCTGGTGGTTAATGCCATTGCTTCGGGACGAAGGGCAGCCATAAAGATCGACGAATTCCTGTCATCAAAAGAAGTTTAATTCGTATATTAATTCTTACCCCCCCGTATTTTAGACATAGACATTCATAATATTATATCTTTTTAATATTATACCCCTATTCCAACAGGGGTAGTTTCATATTTTGTTATATTTGTACAGTACAATAATAAATATGACTGCCTCATGAAGAAACAATGGCTTTTTGCACTGATCGCATTTGGAATAATTGCGCTTTTAGGAATCATTTTCCCCTTCAGCTTCGATACCGGTGATACTTCAGGTCTTGACAAGGGTGATGTGGCCTGGATGCTTGCCTCCACTGCCCTGGTATTTCTGATGACCCCCGGACTTGGCTTTTTTTACGGAGGGATGGTCAACCCGAAAAACGTTATCTCTACCATACTTCAGAGTTTTATTGCCATGGGACTGATTAGCATCCTTTGGGTGGTCTTCGGTTTCAGCCTCGCATTTGGGGAAAGCATTGGTGCAGAAGGATTCGGACTCTTTGGCAATCCGGCTACCTTCTTTATGTTCAAAGGGGTGGGTGGTGCACCTGATCCCCAATTCGCAGCCACCATTCCGCTGGCCCTGTTCGCCCTTTTCCAATTGAAATTTGCTATCATTACCCCTGCCCTCTTTACAGGTTCTTTTGCCGGGAGGGTTCGCTTTACCTCGCTAATGATTTTCATGGTGCTCTTTATGACTTTTATTTACTGTCCACTGGCCCATTGGACCTGGCACCCCAATGGTTTCCTTCGAAACTGGGGTGTATTGGATTTTGCAGGGGGTACCGTTGTACATATGTCAGCCGGCATGGCCGCCCTGGCAGGAGCCTTCTTCTTTGGTCCGCGCCGGGATTATGCCAGGCCCTCCTATCCGGCCAATATCCCATTTGTATTGCTTGGAACAGGGCTACTCTGGTTTGGCTGGTTCGGATTTAATGCCGGCTCCGCACTTGAGGCATCGGATGTTGCAGTGAAAGCGCTGTTGAATACCAATATAGCCTCAGCCTCGGCTATGCTGGTCTATATTTTCTTTGATGGTGTAAGGGGAAGAAAACCATCTGCCCTGGGAGCCTGTATTGGCGCAGTGGTAGGCCTGGTGGCCATTACCCCTGCAGCCGGATTTGTATCGGTGGGAGCAAGTCTGTTCATTGGAGGCTTTGCAGCTATAGCCAGCAACCTGATGATCCATTTCTTCTCCCGCAGGGGAGTGGATGATACGCTGGATGTTTTTCCTGCACATGGCCTCGGGGGAATCGCAGGTATGTTACTTACTGGTGTATTTGCTGAAGATGTTGGGCTGATTTATGGAGAAACAAGCACCTTTCTATTTCACCTGCTTGCCCTGGTGATTGTTGCTGCCTTTGCATTTGGTGGTTCGCTACTGCTCTTCTGGGTCACAAACAAGATCGTCCCCATGCGTGTCCCCAGTCTTTATGAAGATGTGGGACTCGATATGAGTCAGCACGATGAAACTCTCTTTTATGAAAATGATGAGAAGGTCAGACTACGCAGAGAGAAATTAAAGAATTACTCCTCGGATTACTATCCCCGTAAAGGAAAATAGCAGAACTTGTGCCAGAACTTTGTAACTTGGGAGTGAATCATTCACTCCCTTTTTTAATGCAATGCAGGGAACACTGCGGGGCGTGTTGTATTGCCCCTTCCATCTCCTCACCCATTCCTGGAATGCCCCGGGGAAAACCAGGGGGAGTGCCCTGCATTCATCTCTCCAGTGACTACCGTTGCCTGATTTTCGATGATCCGCGACGACCAAAGGTGTGTGATCAGTTCAAAGCAGAACCAGAAGTCTGCGGCACCTCGAGAGAGGAAGCGCTGATGTTACTGGGTAAACTTGAGCAGGGTTTGCCATAGCGCAGCAGAACGGTAGTCACTTCATCCTTAGTAAGGGTGAGGATATACAGTCGGTCGTATTCATTCTTTTCTTCAATGGCAGACCCGGGATCGCCTCCTAATATCTCCACCAGGGCCGGCGTGGTGTTACTGTGTCCCACCACCAGGTGTCGTCCGCCCGCAGCTTTCAATTGGTCAGCAAGCGTATACAGGTCTTTGGGATTATACAGTTCGATCTCCAGTCCATACAAAGTAGCCACCGGTCTGGCAGTTTCTTTGGTCCGGATAAAACCGGAGCTGTGTACTTGCTCAATACTTGCATCAGCCAGTGTCCGGGCCAGTTCTTTGGCCCTGAGATATCCATCCTCGGAAAGGTCCGGATCCATGCTCTGATCCACCTTTTCGGCATGCCTCACCAGGAAAACAACCAGCAAATCTCCTTTATTCCCAGACTCTCCATTATCGGAGACAGGAGTGCATCCCCAAAAGAACACAGCCATGGAAAGGACCATGACACTATAGAATAATCTTGTAAGCATAGCTATATATTATTGATTTTCAGATAGAAATTTTCGCAATATTATTGTTCGAAGCTCTTCCTTGATTTGGGTGAAATCCATGGGCTTGCCTAATTCCTTCTCCATGGAGGTGACCCCCTTGGTCTCAAATCCACAGGGATTGATGTAGGTAAAATAGTCCAGGTTGGTATTCACATTCAACGCAAATCCATGCATGGTTACATATCGACCCGATCTGACTCCAATGGCACAGATTTTTCTAGCCTTTACAGGGTGATCCACGTCCAGCCATACACCTGTGGCCCCTTCCATATGTGTGGCCGAAATCCCGTATCCATCCAGCAACTCAATGATCGCATTTTCAATGAGGGTGATATATTGTTTCAGTCCGATTCCCAAAAATTCAAGGTCTACAATGGGATAGCCCACCACCTGACCCGGACCATGATAAGTGATATCCCCTCCTCGATTGGTCTTATAATAGGTGGCATTAATCTTCTTTAAAAACTCCTGGCGAATCAAGAGATTATGCTCATCTCCACTTTTTCCCAGGGTATATACATGGGGGTGTTCACAAAACAGCAGGTACTGTGAAGGTCGTTCAGTACTTTCAGGCTTCCGTTTATAATCCACCAGCGCATCAAAGCGCTCTTCCTGGTAATCCCAGGCCTCCTGGTAATCCATAACCCCCAGGTCCTCAAAAAGAATCTGCTTTTCCTTCTCAACCATCAGCCAATCCCTTCTCTATTGATGCGTGCTTCTCGGCATGGTAGGAGGAGCGTACCAGTGGACTTGATTCCACTGCTTTAAAACCCTTTTCAAGTGCTTGTTCCCTGTAATATTCAAACTTTTCCGGGTGGATATACTCCTCCACTGGCATATGATCCACGGTGGGCTGAAGATACTGGCCCAGGGTCAGCACTTCACATCCTTTCTCCAGCA
>QMPQ01000323.1 GCA_003648635.1 Bacteroidota bacterium
GTGTTCACTCCGGCAGCGACAAGTTTACCATCTACCCCATTATGGGTGAACTGATAAAGAAATATAAAAAGGGCATCCATGTGAAAACTGCGGGCACCACATGGCTTGAAGAGGTGATTGGTCTGGCCATGGCCGGAGAAGAAGCACTTCAGTTGGCTAAAGATATTTACCGCAATGCTTATGAGCGGCAGGATGAATTATGTGGCCCATACTCCACAGTAATTGATATCGACCCTGCCACCCTTCCCTTACCGGAAGAAGTGGAGCAGTGGGATAGTGAAAAGTTCGCTACTACCCTCCGGAATATTCCTGGTCACCCAAACTACCACTCAGGCTTCAGACAGTTAATTCATGTGGGGTATAAGGTGGCTGCCGAAATGGGTGAAGCTTATCTTGCCATGGTCAGGAAAAACGCTGAAATAGTAGGTGATCAGGTAAGGACCAATATATACGAGCGACATATACAAAGATTGTTTTAAGCAAGAATCCCATGAAGAAATTTCTTGACAAAGATTTCCTGTTGGAGAGTGAGATGGCGCGGAGTCTTTACCATGATGTGGCTGCCGGAATGCCCATAATTGATTTTCACTGTCACCTCGACCCCCGCCTGATTGCTGAGGATGCCAGGTTTGAAAACCTTACGCAGGTATGGTTGGCTGGTGATCATTATAAATGGAGAGCCATGCGTGCCAATGGTGTGGAAGAACGGTATTGCACAGGCGATGCAACAGATCAGGAGAAATTTATGAAGTGGGCCGCCACAGTGCCGGATACCTTGCGAAATCCACTTTATCACTGGACTCATCTGGAGCTTCAGCGCTATTTTGATATCCAAGAACTTCTGAATCCTGAGAGTGCCCAGAAGATTTATCAAAAGGCAGGAGAGATGCTGCAGTCGGAAGATTACAGTGTACGAAAGCTAATCCGAAAGATGAATGTGGAGGTGATCTGTACCACCGACGATCCGGTGGATTCACTGGAACATCACCAGAAGATCATGGAGGACGGATTTGAAACAAAGGTGCTTCCGGCCTGGAGACCGGACAAATCCATGGCTGTGGAGGATGCACAAACTTACAACCAGTACCTGGATACCCTTGAAGGGGCTTCTGATTGCTCCATCTCAACTTTTTTGGACCTGCTTAACGCACTCCAGAACAGGCACGATTACTTCCATCAGATGGGATGTCGCATCTCCGACCATGGCCTGGAGGGCTTCATTTCTGAAGATTTTGATTACCAGGAAATTGAAAGGGTCTTTTTGAAAATTCGAAAGGGCCGGAACCTTAATAAGCAGGAGGTGGCCCGATTTAAATCTGCCATGCTCATCGAGCTGGCAGTGATGGATTATGAAGCTGGCTGGGCACAACAGTTCCATGTGGGAGCTATCCGAAACAACAACACCCGTCAACTCCATGATCTGGGTCCAGACACGGGATTCGATTCCATTGGTGATTTTAAGATGGCCCGCTCCATGTCCAGGTTTTTGGATCGACTGGATCAACAGAATCAGCTGGCCAAGACCATCGTCTACAATCTCAATCCGGCGGACAATGCACTGATAGCCAGCATGGTCAATAACTATAATGATGGCTTAATAGCCGGGAAAATGCAGTTTGGCTCGGCTTGGTGGTATATGGATCAGAAGTTCGGTATGACCGAGCAAATTAATACCCTTTCCTCCCTGGGTCTCCTGAGTCGTTTTGTAGGCATGCTGACCGATTCACGTAGCTTCCTTTCCTACCCGCGCCACGAGTATTTTCGCAGAATTCTATGCAATCTGGTGGGACAGGATGTGGAGAATGGGGAGATCCCCAATGATGCTTCCATGGTAGAGAATCTGATAAAGAATGTGTGTTATTACAACCCAAAAGAGTATTTTGCGTTGTAGTAAAGAAAAAAAGCGTGGGTAAGAAGATTCTCAAGAACGTCACAATCTCTCTTTTTCTCCTGGCAATCATGTTTCCTGCCCAGTCCCAGGGAATCAGGGGTGAGATCCGGGACCTGAATGGTGAGCCTGTCCCCTACGCAGCCATTTTCATCAAGGAACTGACCAGAGGGACCACCTGTAATGCCCTGGGAAAGTTCTCTCTGCCCCTTCCCGAGGGAAGCTATACCATTTTTTTTCGAAGCCTGGGATATACAGAAGTTACTCGTACCCTTGAAGTTGGACCGGAATACACCGACCTGGTGATTGAACTACCGCCTCAGACCTATATGATCCCCGAAGTAAGAGTCAGCGCCAGTGGAGAGGATCCGGCCTACTGGATCATGCGAAAAACCATTGGCCTGGCCAACTACCACCTGCATGAAGTGTTGAAGTACGAAGCGGAGATCTATATTAAGGGGAGCGCCCTTCTTGAAAAATTACCCCGAGTCATTGCCAGAAGGATTCAGGTAGAAAATGTCAAAGTGGAAGAGGGCGAAGTCTATATGCTGGAATCACTCAACGAGGTTACATTTACTGCTCCTAATAAATACGAAATGCGGGTCATTGCCTCTCAAAACACACTTCCGGGCTATACCGAGAGCGTAAACCCCATGGATTATGTCAATGCCAGCCTTTACCAGCAGCAGGTCGAAGGAATTATCCTTCCCCTTGCCCGAAATGCTTTCTCCTATTACCGCTTTTCATTTGACGGAACCTTTCTGGAAGGCCCATACATCATTAACAAGATAAAAGTAACTCCCAAAAGAAAGAGTCAGCAGCTGGTCGAAGGCTACTTATATGTAGTAGAGGATCTCTGGTGCCTTCACTCGGCAGACTTACGTGTAAATACCATTGCAGGCACCATCTCCATGCAGCAACTATTCGCAAATGTTATCATGGATGCCTGGCTCCCGGTTAATCATAAAATCGGTGTGGATGTGGATATTGCCGGGGTTCTGGCCAATGTAACCTATGTTTCTTCACTGAAGTATAAGGATGTAACACTCAATCCCAATCTTCCTGAATTCTATTTCACATCTGTGAATAAGCCAGAGGAAACCGATGAACTTCCTGTAGAAAAAGAGGTCTCCAAAGAGCAGGAGAAGATCAATGAACTACTTGAAAAAGATGAGTTGACGAACCGGGATGTGTCTCGCCTCTCCAAGCTGATGGAAAAAGAGGCAGGAAAAACCACACGGGAACAGCAAGGAGAAGAATTGAACCATACAGGTACTACTTTCTCCGTAGCAGATAGCGCCGTAAAAAATGATTCGCTCTACTGGAACGCGGTTCGTCCCATTCCCCTGACCCCGGAAGAACATCTCACCCTGACTGTGCGGGACTCCATTATTGGTGTCCGGAAAGCCTCATCTGCTCCTGCCGGAGACTCCATCCGAAGAACACCGCGCAGGCAGAAAAAATTTCGGGGCATCCTGATGGTGCGCTCGTATACAATGAGCATAGGGAAGTTCCGGTGCAGCCACGGCGGTTTGTTAGACCTGGAGCGACTGGATTACAATACCGTGGACGGACTCGCTTACGGACAGCGCTTCACTATGGAGTGGAAAGACGA
>QMPQ01000324.1 GCA_003648635.1 Bacteroidota bacterium
CTATGAAAAGAGTATTCTTCAGCCTCTTTGTTCTTCTCCTCTCCATGCAGGGCTTTGCCCAGGAAGGGGACTCTGTCTATTTGTTCTCGTATTTTATTAATAACGGGGAGGACGGTCTGCATCTGGCCTACAGTGAAGATGGTCTTAGCTGGAAGGCTCTGAACGAAAATGGCTCTTTCCTTAGACCGGAAGCTGGAAAGGACAGGCTGATGAGAGATCCATGCATTATCCAAACCCCGGATGGCACCTTTCACATGGTCTGGACTGTCAGCTGGGGAGAAAAGGGTATCGGATATGCCTGGTCCAGCGACCTGATCCATTGGAGCAAACAGCAATACATCCCCGTGATGGAGCATGAAAAGAAGGCAAGAAATTGCTGGGCCCCTGAAATTTTCTACGATGAGGAGAATGAGGAATTTATGATTTTTTGGTCCACTACTATTCCCGGACACTTTCCCGAGACAGATGGTATGGGTGACGGAAAAAACAATCACCGAATGTATTATGTGACCAGCAAGGATATGGTCAATTTCAGTGAAACCGCCCTGCTATATGACCCTGGATTTAATTCCATCGACGGAACACTTTTGAAGCATGGTAGCTCTTACCTTATGTTCCTGAAGGATGAGACCCGGCACCCCGTGGCCCAAAAGAATATCCGGGTATCCACCGCAAATGCCATGACCGGCCCCTGGTCTCCGGCCTCTGAGCCCATCTATGACGAAGATTGGGCAGAAGGCCCTACCATAGGCCGGATAGCAGAACGATGGATACTCTACTTTGACCGCTATACGGCCGACAGCTTTGGAGCCATGTCTTCCACAGACCTGGTGCATTGGGAAGATATTTCGGATCAGCTAAGCTTTCCGGAAGGAACCCGGCACGGCAGTATCCTGAAAGTCTCTCGTTCCGTAGTGGATATCTTAAGGGGACAACAATCCACCAAACCTAATATCGTCCTCTTCTACGTGGATGACATGGGATGGCAGGATAGCTCCGAACCCTTTTACAGCGAAGAGACGCAGCTGAACAAGAACTACCATACGCCTCAGATGGAACAGCTGGCAAAAGAAGGCATGAAATTTACCCAGGCCTATGCCTGTGCCGTCTGTTCGCCTTCACGCATCAGCCTGATGACAGGCATGAATGCGGCCAGGCACCAGGTGACCAACTGGACCCTGCGTAAGAACAAGTCACCCGATCCGGAGAATAATGAAATCACACCTCCTGAGTGGAACATGAACGGCATGACTCAGGGCGAGGAAGTGCCTCTCACCACCAAGGCCATCACCCTTCCCCAGCTTCTTAATGAGTCGGGTTACAGGACCATCCATGTGGGGAAAGCACACTTCGGGGCCATTGGAACACCCGGGGAGAATCCACTGAACCTGGGTTTTGATGTAAATATTGCAGGCCATGCAGCAGGTGGTCCCGGAAGTTACCTGGGAGAGCATAACTTCAGCGCCAGCTGGAGAGATGGAGGGCATATCTGGGATGTACCCGGACTGGAGAAATATCATGGCCAGGACATTTTTCTGAGCGAAGCGCTTACCATTGAAGCAAACAGGGAAATCGACAGGGCTGTGGAGGATAATAAGCCCTTCTACCTCTATCTTTCACATTACGCAATTCATGCACCCTGGGAAAAAGATAAACGTTATTTCCAGAAATATCTGGATGAAGGACTTTCAGAATTCGAAGCCACCTATGCTTCCATGATCGAAGGCATGGATCGCTCCCTGGGGGACATCATGGAGAATCTGAAACAGCATGACATTTGGGACAATACCATTATCATCTTTATGTCTGACAATGGTCAGCACCGAAATGTTCCGCTGAATAAACCTTTACGAGGACATAAACTTCTCCCCTACGAAGGAGGGATCAGGGTGCCGCTGATCGTCTACTGGCCCGGACATGTCTCACCAGGCTCTGTTTCAGGACAATATGTGATAGTGGAAGATCTGTTTCCAACCATATTGGAAATGGCACAAGCAGAATACAGAAGCAGGGTCACCCAGGTGGTGGATGGACTTAGCTTTGTACCCTATCTTGAAAACCCGGAGAAAGAGGATGAAGTAAGGCCCCTCTTCTGGCATTTTCCGCATACCTACGACCAGTTTCCTTACAGTACCGTGAGGAAGGGAGACTGGAAGCTGATTTACCGCCACCTGGACCAGAGCCTGGAACTCTATAATCTCCGCACGGATCTTTCGGAAACCCATAACCTGGCAAAGGAAGAAGCAGAGATCAGAAATGAACTGGCTTCCCTGCTTTCCGATCACCTTAGAGAGGTAAATGCAGGCATGCCGGTGCTAACAAAGAATGACAAACCGGTTCCCTATCCCGACGAAGTGAAGTGATAGCTCTACTAATGATCGGCTGGTAATAACTCCAGCACACTCAGCAGCGCACAGTGGTCAGACGCCACAGTATCACAGATCACCCTTGATTCCAACACTTTCCATCGGTCCGGGGGACCATAAAGGATGTAGTCGATCTTTACCCGTGGACCATCGGAAGGAAAAGTGGGCGCCAGGTCCACACAACTTGGTTCAAGATCTGAAAATAGTAAAGCCATGGTCCTGCTCTCCGGAGTGGCATTCAGATCCCCGGCTAAGAGAATTGGCAGGTCCACTTCGGTAAGGATATCCCTGAGCTCGGTAGCCTGGTTGATTCGGTCCACATCTCCCGTATGATCAAAATGGGTCCCAACAAAGGCAACGGTGTCCCCGCTTTTCAGAATCACACGCACTTCCAGTGCCGCACGAGGCTCCTTTCCCTCCCCGGCAGGTAAAGCATGGTTCCTGGAACTCAGAAAGGAATATCGGGAAAGAATGCCTTCCCCGTACTCACCACCATCATAGGGCATGGCACTCCCAAATAGGGGCACCATGCGTGTCAAAAGTCCCAGTTCGCTGGCTAGATCCAAGCCCCCGACACGTCCGGTGTAGAGATCCACTTCCTGCATGGCCACCAGGTCGGGCTCGGCCTGGCGGATCTCCCGGGCAATCTGTTCCAGATCGAAATCTCCTTTCATGGTCTCACCATGAAGAATATTGAAGCTTAACACCCGAACCACCCGGGAGCTATCCACGTTTTCCTGGCCCACTGCCTGGAATACACTGGTCAACAGAATCATGAAAACCAAGGATGCCCTAAATCCTTTCATTATTTCGCAGTGATTACACCCAGTTCTGCAATGTTTACATATCCCAGATCGTTGATCTCACGCTCGGCTTCAAACTTAATATACCGGGCGCTGGTGGTTTCAAATATTTTGGTTTGAAGCACAGGACTGTTCCTGATATTGCTGAATTCACCTTCTGATACTGCTTCACCCCACCGTTTTCCATCCGAACTTACATAGAACTTATAGTGCGAGATGGTTCCATCGATATAGCGTTGCTGAGTAGGCAGATAGGTAAATCCAGATACCTCCAGACTTTCTCCCAGGTCAACCACCACATTCAGTGGCAGGGAACCTTCCCTATCA
>QMPQ01000325.1 GCA_003648635.1 Bacteroidota bacterium
ACTTGATCAATTTGGGCTCGCCCAGAGGTTTTCCGCCTGCAACCTGTATAACATATGCATCAAAGGTTCCGGTTCGGTCGCTGGCAAAAAGGATATCTTTTCCATCCGGTACCCAGCCAAGCACATAATCATTTGCAGGGTGTTTAATCAACGATATTTCATGACCTCCATCAGCTGAGATCACGTATATATCACGATCCTGAGAATATTCTTCAGGTGGATAGTCATATACAATGTACTGCCCATCCGGAGAAAAGCTCATGTTATTCATCCAGTTTTTTCCTGTCAGTGTTTTGAGAACACGTACAGATCCATTTTCAGCGTTAACGAGCCCAATCTGACGGGTCGCATCTTTTCTTTGGAAGCACGCCAGTATTTGCTTGCCATCGGCAGACCAATCAAAAGTTTGCACCCATATCCATTCCTCAATTTTATAGAGAATCTGGGAATTTGAGCCATCAATTCCAACAAGGTGCAATTCAATGGAGCCGGATTCATTTTGCCAGTCGTAAACAATCTGTTTGCCATCTGGTGACCAGGTGGAATTTTCAACATACTGAACGTGATCTGACTCCCAGGAACCTTCATTGGTGAGGAGACGCTTCTTGCCAGTGGTGCTTTCATAAATGGCCAGATTGCCAGTATCCCAGTCTGTAAAAATAAAATTCTTCCCGTCAGGAGAAGGGCTGCCAGCCTCAAATTCTGCTTCTGCATCATCCATAATCTTTCGAATCGTTAAATTCTCTTTGAGATCTTCTTTATTTTGTGCCAGCTTATCCAGTGGCAAAAAATCCTCCATTAGCCATAAGTCTATTTCTCCACCGTTTTGCGTTCGAAAGGTTATTTTTTCTCCGTCGGGTGACCAGGCCAGGCCTGTTGGTTCGGTATCCAAACCGGTTTTAATTTCAACCGGTTCTCCTCCATTCAGAGATATTGTCCAGATTTTTTTATTTTTAGTATATAGTATCTTATTTCCATCAGGAGAAAAGGTAATCCATATTTCCTGGTCTCCTTTTTGCAATTCAGCTAAAACCTCAGGTTCTCCATTATCAATCGGAATAGTTTTGATCTTCCCGTCTTCTTTACAGTAATAGACAATTGATTTACTGTCGGGTGACCAACACATGGAATGAGGACCTGATTTTAGCTTAAATGGATCGGGAACAAGTACTCTAAAATCATCTCCTTCTGCAGAGATTATGCACAGACTTGTTTTAACTCTATTCCCGTCGGCTGCTTTTTCCTGGCGTAAAAAACTTATAGTCTTCCCATCAGGCGACCAGGTTGGAAAGGCATCGAATAATGGACTCTGGATAATTTGTGTCGGTTCCCCTCCTTCAATTGGAACTGTCCAGATGTGCATCCCGGCAACTCCTTTTTTATTCCCATGGAAAAGTACCTTTTTACCATCCGGAGAGACACGAATCCACATGATACTTTCCATTCCGGTAATAGGGATTGTTGAGATTTCGCCTCCTTCGGCAGAGACAGAAGATAAATTATCTTTATAAATGAAGTATATTTTTTTGCTATCCGGTTTCCAGCGAGGGAAAGATGCCTGACCGTCGCCCGGTGTAATCTGTGTTGCTTTTCCGCCTGATGAAGGGATGGTATAGATTGCCTGTTGTTCAGGGTTTAACAAGAAAAGTCCGACCTTGTTATCACCGGTCCATCCTGCCAGATTCATAGATGATTCCAACAAAAGTTCAATTTTTAGTGGTGGTGCAGTGGCGCTTCCCTCTTCCGACAAAGAAACCAACCATATTTCTTTACATTTTTCATCAGGTTTTGGTTCCAGCAAAAAAGCAATCATATCGCTATCAGGTGACCAGATGGGTGGCCCCTGAGCTTTTCCCCCAAGGTCACTGACTTTGACAGGCACGCCACCTTGAGAAGGAATTACCCAAAGCTCATCTTCTTTCACATACGCGATTTTTTTGCCGTCAGGCGAAAATGCCGGCAGCCATGTTCCACTATCGGTTAGCCGTTTTGCAACTCCACCATTTACAGGAACTGTGTAGATATAGGACTTCTTTGGCATATCCGATTTTCCTTCTTCCATGGATGCATAAGCCAAAACTTTTCCGTCTGGAGATAAGCTGAGACTGTACTGATGCAAGTGATAGCTGCCACCGCGGTTCACGGGCAAAGCAATCTTTGTAGGTTCACCGCCAGTAGATGTTATTACATGTACTTCATCAACAAAAATGTCCTTCTCTGTATCATTTTTCATATAATTATAAGCAATCCACTTGCCATCTGCAGACCAGACATGGCCCCAGACCCAAACCTTATCTTCTCCTATAAGCTTTACAGGCTTACCAGCAATATCTGGGCCTACCTTCCCGGGAACCGGTATTGTCCAGATGCTACCCTCATACCTTGTTGAGGAAAAAGTGAGTGTTTTCCCATCTGGGGATAATTGTGCTCCAATATCCAACTTGACTGGGATTTGAATTTTTGTGAATTTTGGTTCTAGAGGAGTTATCGGAACTTTATCAGCTACTTGAATTAAAATGGACAACCTTTCCTCAGCAAGCGCCACCTCTTGCTTCTGACCTGGATAATTTTTAACCAAGCGCTGATATTTATCTACAGCCTCCTGATTTCCTAGCTTTTCATAGCACAATCCCTGGTATAATAATGATTTGGCAACATATTCCTTTTCGTCCGGATAGCTTGTAATGAGCGACTCAAATAAGGTGATGGCCTCTTGCAGATCAGCTTTGGTTTCCATTGTGTACTTTGCTTTCTCGAAAAGTACTTTATGATCTTGCATCTCCTGGAAGGCCATGGAAGATATGCTTGTGGCCAGGAGAAACACCAACAATAAAAGAAGTTTTGTTTTCATGATCGTTTCCGGATTTGTTAAAGTATTTTACTGTACAAACCTAGGTGAACCATATGTCGCCAATGTCAGCGAAAAGTAAAAGAATGTCACCAATAGTCACTAATGCACGAAACGATACCCTCCTCCGTACACCGTAAGGATATGCCGGGGATGGTTCGGATCAATTTCGATTTTCTTTCTAAGTTTCAGAATATGATTGTCGATGGTCCTGGTGGTCGGATACTTCTCATAACCCCATATTTTATCCAGCAGGTCGTCCCGGGAAACCACTTTGCCTTCGTGTCCGATTAAATAGGCCAAAACATCCACCTCCAGTGATGTCAGGTCGATCTCCTTACCCTTCCGGATAATTTTGAATTGCCCGAAATCAATTTTCAGGGATTCCAGCTGAACTACCCCCGGCACTAACTCACCACCACGATTTTCCCTGCGGAGGTGCGCCTTAACCCTGGCCAGAAGTTCCCGGATGCTAAATGGTTTCGAAATGTAATCGTCCGCACCTATTTCAAGGCCAATCACTTTATCTATCTCATCTCCTTTGGCAGTGAGCATTACGATGGGGATATCCATCTTATTTTGGCGCAGCTCCTTACAGATCTCCAATCCATTCATTCCCGGC
>QMPQ01000326.1 GCA_003648635.1 Bacteroidota bacterium
ACATGGGACTGAAAGAGTCGCGTCAGATAGGGGGAATTGTAGTGGACCCCAGGAACTCGGATGTGGTATTTGTGGCAGCGGAAGGCTCTTTATGGGGCCCGGGCGGTGAGCGCGGACTTTATAAGACCACTGATGGTGGTGAGACCTGGCTTAAGGTGTTGGAGATCAGTGAAAATACGGGTGTGAACAATGTGGTCATGGACCCGGTGGATCCCGATGTGATGTATGCCACCAGCGAACAGCGCCGGCGTCATGTTCATACCAAGATTGGCGGCGGTCCCGAATCGGCTGTATACCGTTCATTGGATGGTGGAGAAACCTGGACCAAATCCATGAAGGGACTTCCCAAGGTGCATATCGGGGGGATGGGCATTGATGTGTCTCCCGCCGACCGAAATGTGGTCTACCTGATTATGGAGGCTGCAGAAGGTAAAGGAGGATTTTTCCGTTCGGAGAACCGGGGTGCTTCCTGGAAAAAGATAAGCGATCATCATGCCAGCGGTCAGTACTACAATGAGATATACTGCGACCCGGTGGACGTAAATAAGGTGTACTCTATGGAGACCAGATCGAAAGTCACCCTGGATGGAGGCAAGACCTGGACCAGCCTGAGCAACAGTGGCCGCCATGTGGATGACCATGCCATATGGATCGATCCGGACGATACCAACCATTTCCTTATAGGTGGAGACGGGGGTGTTTATGAATCCTTTGACGGTGGCCTTACCTACCTGTTTAAGCCCAACCTTCCTGTGACTCAATTCTACAGGGTATTTGTTGATAATGAAGAGCCCTTCTACAATGTATACGGGGGAACCCAGGATAACAATACTCTGGCTGGACCCTCCATGAACAAGAGCTCATCCGGAGTTAGCAATGAAGATTGGAAAGCTATCCTGGGCGGTGATGGATTCTGGGCTGCAGCTGATCCCACCGATCCAAATATTGTCTACTGTGAGTCCCAGTATGGGAATGCCAGCCGTTATGACAGGCTTAGCGGGGAAAAAATAAGCATCAAGCCACGTCCCCGAAAGGATGAAGATACTTACAAGTGGAACTGGAACACACCACTGGTGATCAGTCACCATTCCCACACCCGGATATATATGATGGCAAACAAGGTATTTCGCTCCGACGACCGGGGCAACTCCTGGGAGGTGATCAGTGAGGATCTTACTTCGGGAGTGGATCGCAACAGCTGGCCGGTGATGGACCAGTACTGGAGCTGGGATGCAGTGGTGAAAGATGTGAGTACCAGTCTCTGGGGAACAGGAGTATCCCTCTCAGAATCGCGACTGGATGAGGACCTGCTCTATGCAGGAACCGACGACGGGGTAATCTCCATCACTACCGATGGGGGAGAGAGCTGGAAAAAGGTGAGCACCTTTCCTGGAATTCCCGAGCACACCTATGTGAGCGATCTGATGGCCGACCGTTTTAATGCCACTGCAGTCTATGCCACTTTTGATAACCGCAAGCGGGACGACTTTAAGCCCTATGTGATGAAGAGTACAGACAAGGGCAATAGTTGGGTCTCCATCGCATCCAACTTACCTGAAAACGGAACTGTTCATACCATTGAGCAGGATCCGGAAGTACCCGGATTGCTGTTTGTGGGAACCGAATTTGGATTTTACTTTAGCATTGATAGGGGAGAGGCGTGGACCAAACTCACCTCGGGTCTGCCCACCATCGCTGTGCGCGATATGACCATCCAAGAGCAGGAGAATGACCTGGTATTGGCAACCTTTGGACGCGGTTTTTATATTCTGGACGACTATACCCCATTGAGGGAGCTGGCCATGAACAAGGAAATCCTTGACAAGGCCTGGCACATTTTCCCGGTGACGGATGCTTTGATGTACATCCAGACCGGTGGCAAAAATGGTCAGGGTTCCAACTTCTTTACTTCCAAGAATCCCGATTTTGGTGCCACATTTACCTACTACCTGAAGGAGGTTCCCAAGACCCTGAAGGCCGAACGCCAGGAGAAGGAGAAAGAACTGTTTAAGGAGAAGCAGCCTATCCCACAGCCCTCCCGTGAGGACTTGAGAATGGAGGAAGCCGAGGAGGTAGCTATGCTGATTTTTACCATTTATGACGAGGATGGTAATGCCATCCGGAAACTCACCAAGAAGGCCTCCAAAGGGGTGAACAGGACCACCTGGGACCTTCGCTATCCCTCCACCCGACCTGTTTCAGCTGGTTCAGGTGGATCGGGCAGAGGCGGATCCACCGGTGGAAGCGGTTTACTGGCCATGCCCGGCGCCTATTCTGTGGGGATCGATATGCTTGAAAAAGGAGATGTGATTGCCATGGTGGAACCGGCGACCTTTGATGCAAAACTCCTGCAGCATGCTACCCTGCCGGCAAAGGATTACCAGGAAGTGGTCGCTTTCCAAAAAGAGGTAAGTGAACTCTCGCGGGTAATGACCGGAGCTCAGCGGCTGGCGCAGGAGCAGCAAAGCAAGCTTACCGCCATCAAAAAGGCCCTGGCGCAGACTCCCGAAGCAGGTACGGAGCTTGGCCGGAAGGTGTTTGAGCTGGAGGACCTTTTAAGCGATATTCAGTTTGCCATGGACGGACCCAGCGCCAAAGCCAGCTGGGAGGAACTTAGTCCCATGAATATGCCCCTGAGCCGCAGGCTGAATGTGATGATCCGGACCCACTGGTCCTCCACTTCGGAGCTGACCAAAACGGAGACCGATCAATTGGAAATCCTCAAAGAGGAGTTTCCACCGGTATTGGAACAACTGGAGAAGGTGGTGGAAGAGATCGCTGAGCTCAGTCAGCAGCTGGAGGAACTGAAGGCGCCCTGGACACCAGGCAGGATTCCGGTGCTGGAATAAGCATACAAAGCTTAAAATACATGGAGGAGGGTGCTCGTAAGGGTGCCCTCTTTTGCTTGTACCTCATAATAACACATAAAGGTCATATAAATCAGGATATGTGTTAGTTTTGGACGTAGTGTGGAGCTAACTTGATATGCTATAAACCAACATGTTAGCAATATGAAAAAAATCTATTTTTTACTTGTATTTTTTGGCGCCTTGCTGTTTTGCGCCTGCGAAAAAGAAAACGCCGATCTTCTATTAGAAGATCCGGCTCAAACTCAACTTGAAGATTCTGCACTAAAAGGGGCAAAGAAGCATTTTGTACCTTTTAGGGGGGAATTTGAACAGGAACAAACACTCTTTGTAGAGAGCCCTACTGAAGTATATGTAGAATTGGAAGGAGTGGGTACTGTAACTCATCTTGGGAAAACCAAACTTTGGGTAGGTCAGCATTGGGGCTTAAGCAATTTCCCTGATCTTGAAGGTGCTGCGGAAGTGATATTTACTGCAGCTAATGGAGATGAATTACATGCTGATTTATATGCTTATGGTACCTTAGAATTTGATGAGGATGGGAATATTGTATATTCTTCAATAGTAGGTACAGGAAACTTTTTGGAAGGT
>QMPQ01000327.1 GCA_003648635.1 Bacteroidota bacterium
ATACTTCTGGCTGTTCATTATAAGTGTTTACTTGTATTACGGAACAAACGTTTGCGCTAATGTACAGTGTAAAATCCATAATTCAAATTTATTCCTGCCAGTTAATGTCTATTTCCTGTGAATAATGTAGAAGAATTATAAGGCGTGTATACCCTATTTAGCTAATTATCTGATTTTTAAAAGGCATATCTTATCACTCTTAGAATTGATCTAAATATTGTTCCAGAGTTGAGAGCAGAAGAAATATTAGGCAGGGAAATATAAATAGAAGATGAAAATAGAGTTGGAGTTTAGGCAATGTGACATTGCAATGCTCTGCACTTCATATTCTTATAAGCTGTGTATCAAATCTCTACTCGTTAGAATAAATGTTTGTTCAAATTATATTCGCTTAACTGAATTCCGAACCAGGATCTCAGGTCGTAATAGAACCTGCTTGGTTGTTAGATCTTCCTTATCGATCATGCTAAACAACAATCGAATGGCAATTCTGCATATATCCTGAAACGGCTGGGCGACACATGTCAAAGGTGTAGATAGATAATCTAGATAGGGGTGGTTATCAAATGTGATCAACGAAACATCCTCGGGAACTCTCACATTATTTTCCTTCAAAGCTTTCATACATCCTAAGGCAATGGTATTGCTAAGTGTAAAGATAGCAGTGGGAAATGGTTTGTTTTGCAGTAATAACAAAGTCTCTGTATATCCATTTTGAACAGTGAAATCAGAACCTGTAATTGTACAATCCTGAATCCCATATCTATTCATTGTATGCTCAAAACCTTTAATTCTGATCTTATTAGGCATTGAATGCATAGCACCTTGAATGCATGCGATATGGTTATGACCGCGTTTCAAAAGATGATCTGTGGCCATCTCCGCTCCCAGAAAATTATCAGTTGCAACAAAAGGTACCTGGAGGTTATCAAAGTAACGGTCAATACAAACAATTGGAATACCCATATCATCAATTTTATTGATATGGCTTCCATCGTGACCCGCTGATGCAATTATAATCCCATCCACATTTCTTGAGATCATTTGCTTGAGCTCATCCTTCTCGATTTCTATATTCTCGTTACTATCGGTAATCAGCGTATTATAACCAGTTCCCTGAATCTCTGTGGCTATAGAACTTGCAACATTGGCGAAGAAGGGATTCACGAGTCCGGGAACAATTAGCGCAATCGTTCGTGTTTTTCCCGATTGCAAATTAACCCCGGTTTGATTGGGAACATAGTTAAGCTCCTTGGCCGTAAAAAATATTTTTTTCTGTGTCTCTTTACTAATCCTAAATTCATCGCCTTTATCATTTAAAACCCTTGATACAGTAGTAATTGACACTCCTGTTCTTTCAGATATATCCCGTAGACTTGCCTTCATTTGCTTTCAAAGAATTATTTTTGTAATTAATAAAAATAGATATATTATACTGAATTAGCTGTATGATTCTTTAATATATGGTCGTTGTGATATAATACACCCAACATCGAAGTAGCTAAAATTCTACTCTATCTGGCTTATTATCTATATCATACAGAGATTTCCACTTTTCGAACAATCGATTGTTCAACTTATTTCTTTAGTTCTTTAAGAAATATCTCCTTAAATTGATAGACGCTATTCTATGTTGAAATAGCCGAAAGGACATCCGATCATGTTTAATCCGAATATATTTAATCCCTAAATAATAGTATTATGGAATCAAAGAACTCTATGAACCGTAGAAAATTCATTGGCTCAGCTGTCGCCACTGCTGCTACCATTACAGTTGTTCCCAGGCATGTATTGGGCGGAAGTGGATATGTCGCTCCTTCCGATAAAATAACAGTCGCCAATATAGGCTGTGGTACACAGGGATTACGGGAGATGCCGGGATTGCTTCAAAATCCTGATATCCAGGTTGTGTCCGTCTGTGATGTGAACAAATTTACCACTGATTATCTGGACTGGTCTCCGGAAGGTATTCGCAACTCGATGCGGAGAACGTTGGGCGATCCTAAGTGGGGTTCAAATTACAAGGGTATCGCAGGTGGAAGGGACATTGGAAAGGAGTACGTTGAAAAATACTATGGTAAAAACCAGCCTTCAGGTAGCTATAAGGGATGCAGCTCCTATGAGGATTACCGCGAACTACTTGAAAAAGAATCGGATGTGGATGTAGTAAAGATTATGACCCCGGACCATCATCATGCATATCTTGCGATTGCAGCCATGAAAAAAGGCAAACATGTGGTTACCCATAAACCCATTGCCAACCGGATGTCTGAGGGAAGGCTTACTATTGAGACCGCTCTTAAATCAAATGTAAAGACTCATTTGCTGGCATGGAGTGATAGACCTGAACATGCACTTATTCTGAAATGGATCAAGGATGGTGTTATTGGCAATTTAAAAGAGATACACAATTGGTCCTACCGCCCGGTATGGGAACAATGGCCTACAAGGCCTAAAGAATCAAAGCCTATACCCGATGGCTTCAATTGGGAGTTATGGTTGGGACCGGTACCCGACTTACCCTATCATCCTCACTATACCCACAATCGATTCCGTGGATGGTATGATTTTGGAGGCGGAAGTGTAGCAGATATGGGACATTATAGTCTCTTCCCCTTATTCCAGGCCTTTGGCATTGATATACCACCAGTGGCTGCAAAAGCTTATGGGACCACCCATCGCTACGTGGAAGGTAATACCTATAAATGGGTCGAGAACGATGTTGGCTTTCCCTACTCAAGCCTGATCCAGATAGAATTCCCGGAACAAAAAAATCTTCCTGCTTTTGATTTTTTCTGGTATGATGGAGGAATGAAGCCCTTTATCCCTGAAGAACTTAAGGAGGATAAGCGTGATATGCCAAACGAAGGGATGATGTTTGTGGGTGATAAGGGAAAAATACTGGCAGGATTCCTTGGCCAGGATCCCGAGATCATTCCTTCCAGGCTCATGAAGGCCTATGAGGGAGAAAAAGAGCTTCCCGAAAGAGAGCGGGGACCTCGTTCCAACACCTGGGCAGCAGCAATCAAAGAGGATAAAGAGTCACCAGGTTCTTTTAAATATGCCGGAACTGTTACCGAGGCCATTAACCTGGCCGCTGTGGCTTTAAGAGCAGGAAAAAGGGTAGAATATGATTCTGAAAATATGAAGATCACCAATGATGATGAAGCCAATGCATATTTGACACGGGAATACAGAAAAGGCTGGGAACTCTAATTACAAAGTTAATTTAGGCAAAGCCATGCAACACTCTTCATTTATCTAACCGTGTCATTAACTATGATTTATCAATATAGAACTTAAATAAACCATGAACTTGAAAGACCTAAAACGTAGAGATTTTATAGCAAAAGCTACTATCGGTACAGTCGGAGCTGCAGCTTTCATTTCAGCCTGTTCATCTGACAGTAAAACCTCAACAATCGAGGAACCACCTGAATTGCTTGATCAGGC
>QMPQ01000328.1 GCA_003648635.1 Bacteroidota bacterium
CCTGGATGGGCACAACTATTCAAAACCCCGGCCTATATCAACGATGGAACTGTAGCCATTTTTGTATCGATTCTCCTCTTTATAGTTCCCGCAGGAAAAGACAGGAAGGAGCGGATCATGGACTGGAAGACGGCACAGCGGATCCCCTGGAATATTGTCTTGTTGTTTGGGGGTGGATTTGCCCTGGCGCTGGGATTTCAGTCGAGCGGACTGGCCATATGGTTTGGGGAACAGCTGCTATGGACCGAAGGGATCAGTCCGTGGCTTATCCTGTTGGCAGTGGTGACTCTGATGTCCTTCCTTACCGAACTCACTTCCAATGTTGCCTCCACCCAGATGCTGCTACCAGTCTTTGCCAGCCTGGCTATCAGCAGCGGAAACAATCCCCTGCTTCTTATGATTCCTGCCACCCTTGCTTCCTCTCTGGCCTTTATGTTACCCACTGCTACACCTCCTAATGCCATTATTTTCGGCACCAACCGGATTAAAATAGCTACCATGGTTCGCACCGGTTTTATGCTGAACATATTGGGCATACTGGTGGTAGCACTGGTCACCTGGTTGCTGGGCAGTAGCATTTTTGATATCGACCCGGGAGTACTGCCTGCATGGGCAATCCCTTGATAATACTTAAAAGCCGAATATTGAGTATGAAACTACGCCGGCTCCTGATTACCGTCACTGCCTTTGCCATTGCCATGGGTTTCCTGGAGAGCGCTGTGGTGGTCTATATGCGGGAAATTCTTTACCCCACCGGTTTCGAGTTTCCCCTCTCCCCTTTTCCAATAAATCTGGCCGTAACCGAACTATTCCGGGAGGTGGCGACCCTTGTGATGCTGGTAAGTATCGGCATCCTGGCAGCGCGACGCTTCAGTACCGGCTTTGCCTGGTTTATCTACAGTTTTGCCATCTGGGACATCTTCTACTATGTATTTCTCTGGCTCCTGCTGGGCTGGCCCCAGTCGCTGATGACCTGGGATGTACTCTTCCTGATCCCCACCACGTGGACCGGACCGGTTCTTTCGCCTGTGTTGGTATCGCTCACAATGATCCTGCTGGCCATGGTAATTCTGATTCGGGCTGAACGTGGGTTGGATAGCCGCATCCCTGGAATAATATGGGCGGGACTGATCCTGGGCTCACTGATCCTGATCTTTGGCTTTGTACTGGATTATTCGCAACATATGCTGACCCACTTCACCCTGTTTGAGATGGTACAGGTGAAGAATCCTGAAGTACTGGAGGTAGCTACCTCCTACGTTCCCCACCGTTTCCCCTGGTGGATCTTCGGAATCGGTGAAGCAGTGATTCTGGCCTCCATTGGGTGGTATTGGAAAAGAGCAGGAAATAAGGCATAGTTTTGTTTTTACTATCTTAGAGAGATGGAGCATCATTTCTATAAAAAAATTGTTGGTCTACTGTTCTTTTTGCTGGTTCTTGTGAGCACCTCTGCGCAGGATACAGATCAGCTTCCGAAGCTTAGATCGGATTTTATTATCAGTGCAAACCTTGGCGGCGATGCTTCCATTATGTCCCTTGGTTTTGAAAAGCTCTTTTTTTTAAAATCCGGTCCGGTGCTTGCAGGAAAGATAGGATTTGGATTTAATCAGGAATTCCAACTCTTTTCTTCAGAGGATCCCACTAACTTTTTCACCCTGCCTCATTCCTTCTCTGTGAACCTGGGAAACGGAAAGCGCAGCTATGGGGAAATGGGAATTGGAGGCTCATGGGTTACGGATAATACACAACATCGTTACTTTGTTTACCCCATGATCGGATTTCGCTACCACCCCTTTAAAAATCCGGGATTCAGTTTCAAGGCATGGGCCTTCTGGCCTTTTGGTCAAATGGATAAGGTGGAGGAGATAGAAGTATGGATTTCCCCTCTTGGACTGAGTTTTGGCGTAGCCCTTTAAGATTCAGTACATTTTTATTATCCAAGGGACAATCGTACCTTATTGCATCGAAAAAAAGCACCTCTATGAACAAGGAATTAATAGAACAACAACTTTTCACCAAGCAAGATTATACAGAAACACCACTGTCAAAGGGCGAATATGATACCTGCAACTTCAGGAACTGCAATTTTGCGGGGACCGATCTCTCAGGCATCCGTTTCATGGACTGCACCTTTGCCGGATGCGATCTCAGCAATGTGAAAATGCTGAAGAGCTCATTTCAGGAAACGATTTTCAAAGAGTGTAAAATGCTGGGGCTCCATTTTGAGAATTGTGACCAGCTGGGAATGACCGTCCGCTTTGAGAAATGTCAGCTCGATCACTCCTCCTTTTACCAGGTGAAACTGAATCACACAGTATTCCTCAGCACTTCGCTTAAGGAGGTGGACTTCACCGAAGGCGATCTTAGAAATTCCATTTTTGATGAGTGCGACCTGCTTGATGCCTCCTTCGACCATACCAACCTGGAGCGTGCCGATCTCTCCACTGCACTCAACTACTCTATCGATCCTGAAAACAACCGCATCAGTGGAGCCAAATTCTCCCTGCCCTCGGTAACGGGACTGCTGAATAAATACCGCATCATAATCCAATAATCCATCTGTCGTGAAAAAAGACAAATTGACCCGGAGAAAATTTATTACCAGCACCTCTGCCACCGCTGCTGCCACCATGCTTTCAGCTCCCCTTTTTGCCAGGTCAGGTTCGGGTGTTAGCTCGGAACTGGCACTGAAAGGAGGAAATTCCGTCCGGACCGCTGAATGGCTAAGCTGGCCCGTATGGAACCAGGAAGCCGAATCAAATATGATGGAATTACTCCGGAGCACCAACTGGTACAGGGGAGATGGGAACAAATGCAGGACTTTTGAAAAGAGCTATGCCGAACTGATAGGAGCCAAACGGGTTATTGCCACAGCAAGCGGAACCACTGCCCTGATCACTGCCCTGCACACCCTTGGTGTAGATGCCGGCGATGAAGTCATTGTTTCTCCTTTCACCTTTATTGCCACTTACAATGTGGTGTTCAATCAGAAAGCACTGCCCGTATTTGCCGATACGGATCCGGAGACCTTTACCATCAATCCGGATAAAATAGAAGAGAAGATCAACGATCGAACCACCGCCATTCTTCCTGTGCATATCTGCGGGCTTCCTGCCGATATGAACCGGATCCTGGCCATCGGAAAGAAGCACAGTCTGCCGGTTATTGAAGATGCCTGCCAGGCCTGGCTGGCCGAATACGATGGCAAGATGTGTGGCACCCTGGGTGATCTGGGCTGTTTCAGTTTCCAGAACTCCAAGCACATACCTTCGGGCGAAGGTGGAGCCATTTCGGGTAACAACGATGCCTTGATGGATCGCTGTTTTGCCTACCACAACTGCGGCCGGCCCCATGGCAGCTCCATGAGGGGCATGGCTGAAAATCCCATTCGGGGTTCAAACAAACGGTTGACAGAGGTTCAGGCCGGACTGCTCCTCTCGCA
>QMPQ01000329.1 GCA_003648635.1 Bacteroidota bacterium
ATCAGGGGACTGATGCGCTATGGAGCCTCATGGGCCGAAAAACATGATCTGAGCTCTTTAAGGCTTCTTGGATCGGTGGGCGAACCTATCAATCCTGAAGCATGGCTCTGGTACCACAAGGTGATCGGGAAAGAAAACTGCCCTATTATGGATACCTGGTGGCAGACTGAGACTGGTGGATTTATGATTACCCCCCTGCCTATCACCCCTCTGAAACCAGGATCAGCCACCAAGCCCTTCTTCGGAAATGAAATCTCCGTGGTGGATGAGGCGGGCAAAGCAGTGAAAAATGGAACAGAAGGGAACCTGGTGATCAAGAATCCATGGCCCGGTATGGCACGTACCATCCTGGGAGATCCAGACAGGTTTATTGAGAAATACTGGCAGCTTTACAAGAAACAGGGTTGGTATCTGACCGGGGACTCGGCCAAAATAGATGACGACGGATACGTATGGATCATCGGCCGTAACGATGATGTGCTGAAGGTGAGTGGCTACCGGCTAGGATCTGCCGAGATTGAAAGTGCCCTGGTGAGTCACCCGGCCGTTACTGAAGCAGCTGCCATTGGCCTTCCCGACAAGCTGAAGGGCAATATCATCCATGCCACAGTCATCCTTAAAGACGGATTCTCTGAATCCGACGAGCTGGCCAATGAATTGAAGAAGCACGTAGACAGCGAGATCGGGCCCATTGCCCGACCAGCCTTTGTTGTATTTGCAGACTCCCTTCCAAAAACCAGGAGCGGGAAGATCATGAGACGGGTGCTGAAAGCCAGGGCTCTGGGACAGGAGGAAGGTGACCTGAGCACCCTTGAAGAGTAGACTTAGCATTTATTTGATACTATTCGGGAAGATGTTTCTCTGAAATATATAACTTAGTGCTCCTCACAAGTTATTTTTCATGATGAATATTATCGAACTATCCGGTATAACCAAGACCTTTGGATCGGTTGTAGCTGTAAATGATCTCTCCCTGGAAGTTCCCAAGGGAAGTATCTATGGCTTTATCGGCCCCAATGGTTCTGGTAAGACCACCACCATTCGCATGATCATGAAGATCATGTACCCCGACAGGGGCAAGCTTCTTGTCAATGGTCAGGAAACCAACTTCGAGCGTCTTCAAAATGTGGGATACCTTCCCGAAGAACGCGGACTCTATAAAAAGATGAAGATTGGTGAATTGCTTCAATTTCACGGGGAGCTGAATAACGGAACTGATCTCCCCAATCGCATCAACCTCTGGCTGGAACGGCTGGAGTTGAAAGCATACAAAGACAAAAAGGTGGAAACCCTTAGCAAGGGAATGAGGCAAAAACTGCAATTTATTGCAACCATCCTGCATCAACCCGAGCTGATCATCCTGGATGAACCCTTCAGCGGACTGGACCCGGTCAATGCCGAAATGATGAAAGACATTATTCTTGAGCTCCAGCAAAAGGGAGCCACCATTATCTTCAGCACCCATGATATGGCCGTAGCGGAACGAATGTGCGACTATATCTTCATGATCTACCAGGGGGAAAAAGTGCTGGATGGCACCCTGGATAATATCCAGGATCAGTATGGCAACGATACGCTGCGGATTCAGTCCGACCTGGGAACAGAAGCCCTAAAAGGACTGAAAGGAATTGAAAACGTCAATAATTTCGGAAAGTTGCAGGAAATCCGGTTGAAAGAGGGTGTTGATCCCCAAAAACTCCTGGCAGAGCTGCTGAAAAAGACCCGCATTAGTAAATTCGAAATTACCAAACCATCGCTCAACGATATATTTATCCGGATTGCATCCCCGGAGAGAAAGGAGGCCGGCAATGAGTAAAATTTGGACCCTTTTTAAACGTGAATACAAAGCCGCGGTAAGAACCAAAAGCTTTATTATCAGCCTGATTCTCGTTCCCATTATGATGGGAGGAGGATTTGCAGCCATGATTATCATGGAGAAAAACAAGGATACAGATGATAAGCATTTCGTGGTGCTTGATCACTCAGGATTGATGACTGACCCACTGATTAAAGCGCTTGAGACCAGGAACAGTGTAGATATCTTTCACTCACATACTGGCGATAAGATCGATGCTGCCTATGTGGTAGAATTCATGGAACCAGAGCTCCAGAATCCCGAGGCACAGCAACTGGCATTGTCGGAAAGGGTTGAAACACAGGAGCTTTACGCTTTCATTGAAATTGGACCCGATATCCTGCACCCTCTGGGCGAAGAAAAAGAAGCCTATTTGAAGTACTACTCCCAACACTCTTTCAATGACCAGATTCGTTACTGGTTTCAAAATGTGGTGAACAACAACCTTCGGGAAATTCGTGCCGCTGAATTAAACCTGGATGAAGCCCAGGCGGAGGAACTACTCTGGTGGATCAATGTTGAGGGAATGGGACTGGTTACGGTAGATAAGAAAACAGGTGAACAGCAGGAAGCTGAAAAAACCAATGAACTTCAATCCTTTCTGGTACCCTATGTGCTCCTGATCCTGATGTTTATGCTGGTGATGATGACTGCCATTCCTCAGCTAACCAATGTAATGGAGGAGAAGAATGAAAAGATTGCAGAAGTCCTGCTGGGTACTATTACCCCCTTCCAGTTTATGATGGGTAAAGTACTCGGTGGTATTGGTGTATCTCTGACCACTGCTGCCATCTATGTGACAGCTGGCGTGTTTACACTTAAATACATCGGAATGGAGTCGTTGATCCCCATGGAAGTATTGCCCTGGTTCTTTATCTT
The DNA here is from genome assembly GCA_003648635.1 of Bacteroidota bacterium. GTDB lineage: Bacteria > Bacteroidota > Bacteroidia > Bacteroidales. The sequence continues at coordinate 2,735 of QMPQ01000329.1, forward strand.
CACCATCCTGTTTGTTCTTATGGTTGGTTCGGGAATGGCCGCCCTGGGCGCCACATGCAACGACAACAAGGATGCTCAGTCACTCACATTCCCAGGCATATTACCCGCCATTATACCCATGTTTCTGATTGCGCCCATCATCGCCAATCCCACCGGTCCACTGGCAACTACCATGTCCTTGATTCCACCCTTTACACCCACCATGATGGTGATGCGAATGGCTTCCACGGTGACCATCCCCATGTGGCAGCCCATAGTGGGTCTGCTTGGTGTAATCCTGTATACCATTTTCACTGTATGGATCGGAGCCCGGGTTTTCAGGACAGCCATCCTGATTCAGGGTCAGAAGCCCAACCTTGCCACGCTTTATAAATATGCGTTCAAAGGTTAGGTTAGTAAGGAGTGCTCAGTGTGTAGTAAGTAGTACTTAGTGAGAGCGGTGTTTTGGGAAGAGCATTCCGGTCTTCTTCTTATAATCGAGGTAATCATTTCCAAAGGCCTCGGCCAGAATATGTTCTTCGTATCTACTTATACTAATATAGAAGGCAATAATGACCAGGAGGAAGGCAGCAGATGCGATGGACATGGTGATCAGGGAGGCGCCCAGATAAAAAAGAATGGCCCCAGTGTAAATAGGATGCCTCACTATGCGAAAAACGCCTGTACTGATCACCTCAGGATTCTCCCTGGC
>QMPQ01000330.1 GCA_003648635.1 Bacteroidota bacterium
ACATCATGGTCTTACCCGGTCAGCGCGTAACCGGTGGTGTCACTCCAATGGCCACTTTCAAATAAAAGACCTGCAACTCTTTTTTAACATCCCCTTAACATAATGCAGTTGTATCATGCACTATATTGCGTCTGTTAAAAACAAAAAAAAGCACCATGAAAAAGACATTAGCCATTTTAACACTTGCACTCTTTATCGGAGGCATCAGTGTACCCGCAATAGCAGCCAGTAACAATGCACTTACTATAATCTCTCTGCAGGATGAAGATCCTAAGAAAAAGGAGAAGAGTGAGAAGAAAGCCGAAACTTCAAAAGAGGCTACAAAGAGCGGAGATTGCTCTTCAGAAAAGAAATCGTCTGACTGTTCAAGTAAGTGCGAAGGCGAAAAATAAAGATTTAGGTCCGTTACATTCAGATTGTGAGTTTTCAGTTGCTGTTCCGCTCCGGCGGGACAGCTTTTTTTGTATATATTTGCAGCCTAATACGGACTAATTAATGAATCAACCAAATATACTGCAGGTAAGCGAAGATGTCAACTGGATAGGAGTTCTGGATCATGATATTATCACCTTCGACATTGTGATGGAAACCAAATACGGCACTACCTACAACTCCTACTTTATTGATGCAGAGAAAAAGGCAGTAATTGAAACAGTAAAAGAGAAATACTGGCCTGTCTTCAAAGAAAAATTGCTCTCCCTTGGCGATCCCTCAGAGATAGAATATATCGTTTGTAACCACACAGAGCCTGATCATTCCGGTTCCCTCAAATACCTGCTGGAGCTGGCCCCCAATGCAACAGTTGTGGGAAGTGGCCAGGCACTAACCTACCTTGGTGAAATGATGGACCGGCCCTTTAAATCCATGAAGGTAAGAGATGGGGATGTCATTGACCTGGGAAATAAAAAATTAAGGGTCATAGGTGCGCCCAATCTACACTGGCCCGATACGATCTATACCTACCTGGAAGAGGAAGGTCTGCTCTTCACCTGCGACTCCTTCGGTGCACATTATGCAAATGAGCTGATGTTTGATGATCTGATTGGTGATTACAGCGATGCATTTGATTACTACTTTGATGTGATCCTGAAGCCATTCAGCAAGTTCATGCTAAAAGCCATTGAGAAAATAAAAACGCTGCCGGTGGATATGATCTGTCCAGGACATGGTCCCATTCTCCGATCGGGCTGGAAAGAGAAGATTGACCGCTCCTTTAAACTTGCCAACAACTACCTGGACGACACCCGCAAGGACAACAGAATCCTGGTGGCCTATGTGTCTGCATACGGTTATACAAAGGAAATGGCGAATCAGCTTGCGGAGGGCTTGAGGAAAACAGCAAATCTGACCGTGGAACTTGTTGACATTGAGAACGTCCTGCTGGGTGATCTGGAGGAACATATAGTCAAGGCAGACGGCATCATTATAGGCTCGCCTACCTTCAATCAGAATACCCTGCTGCCGGTTTATAAACTTTTTTCTGTGATTAATCCCATACGTGATAAGGGAAAACCTGCTGCTGCTTTTGGATCATTTGGATGGAGCGGTGAAGCGGTTAAACTGATTGAGGATCACCTTAGGAACCTCAAACTAAAGGTGGTTGGTGAAGGCCTGACTGCCAGGTTCTTTCCCAATAGTAAGGAAACAGACCGCCTGATCAGTTTTGGAGAAGAATTCGTTAAGGTCCTTCAAGAGGAGAAGCCCTAGTGTACATGCACCAGTTTCCCATGTCCTCTTAGCACTCCCGAATCCATCCACTGCACCATATATACACCCTGTGAAAGATTCGAGATATCCAGCTTATAGATGGAATATCCGGGTAAGACCTCTGAAGTAAGCACGGACCTTCCGGTAAGATCTACAAGCCTTAAAACTCCTGCTTGCTCCACCATCGGTCCTAAATTGATATAAGCATAATCATAGGCCGGGTTGGGGAAAATGGCCAATGTCTTCTCATCTGCCGTCCTGGTCTCCTGTCCCGTGCCAGGAGTATACTCCAGCGAAGCTGACTGAAGAATCTGATCATGATCCCTGTCCATGATAAATGCGACCAACATCAAATCCTCCTCATTCTCAAGATAGGAAGCATAGTCCCAGCTAAAATCAAGATACTTCGATACACCAACTCCCCATTCATTTCCAAGTAACTTGCCGGTGGCAGCAGGAAGGATATCCAGCACAACATTCCGGAAGGCTGTTGTCTGGTTTGCACCTGTATAGGCGGTGACCAATGTTTCAATAACCACCACATAGAGTTGTATATTGTTGTCAAAATTACTTTCCTTACAGCTTACCACTACCCGGCCTTCAAGACTAGAGCTCAGGAAATTGGCACTCAGGCTCACATCAAATGGTGAAATATCAAGAGACGATGACTTTAAATCATCTCCATTGGGCACTTGTGTTGGATCGGAGAAATCGTAGCGATACTCAGGCTTGTAGCCACCATTTAAAACAGCATACGGAACATTTGGGACACCATAATTGAAAGCTCGTACAGAAGGTGGTATAGGATTGTTTAAGTTCATGGGGTCCTCACCCGGATAGTCCATATGGTATTGTAAATCTATGACCTGACTGGAATAGTCCGCTACAAACTCCTCTACGATTCCATCCGCTGCACCGGCTTCAGCGCTGGCCGAATTGGTGAAGTACTCCAGAACTGAATTTTTGACTCCGTCAGCCAGGTAAAAATTGTCAAATGCAAAGCCCTGATTCCCCATGGATTGCTCCTCACCTGTTCCTATTGCCAGGCGAAACTTTACATAGGAAAAATCCGCAAGGGCATCCACAGCATAGCCTGCACGTACCCACGCTTCATCAGGTTCAAACTGGGAAAGACCCCATCCAAAACTGCTGCCGCCTGGCGTGTTAAAAATACCATAGCTATTATACCAGTTGATCCCTCCGTCCACAACACCCAGGCTATTCCAGCCTTCGCTCACCCGATGCTGGTATTGCATCACCGCACCATCTTTCCCCGGCACAAAGCTTTTCATAATATCCAGTTGTACCAGTGGTGTTGAAAGTGCACTCAGGTCAAAACAAGGACTCTCAACCCAGGAATTCTCCAGGTATCCAACAGTAGGAGGCAAATTCGTATACCATCCCAAATCTCCTGTTACCGGAATATAGCCGGTGAAATCCGGTTCGCCCAATACCCAGCTTTCCAGGCCATCCTCTGAATCCACAAGCCAATCTGCCGGCTGATCATCAAAGGTTTCCAGGTAACCGTCTGAAGTAAGTGTATGGATTGGTTTAAGGGAAATAGTTTTGGTAGTATCTCCGCCACAACCAAGATCGTTTTCCACATTCAGAGTTACATTATACTCATTGATGGAGGTAAAAGGAAATTCAATGGTGTCTTCAGGATTGGTACTTGCAATCTGTCCTAAAACACCACCTCCAGTAGTTCT
>QMPQ01000331.1 GCA_003648635.1 Bacteroidota bacterium
AAATTTATATTGTTGATAATAGTGGCAATTTAGAATTATTTAATGCAGGAATTTTAGTTCCCGCTGCTGAAAAACAAATGAATTCCGCAATACGTGAAACTATTATTTTCACATTACAATCCAAGCAAACAAAGTCTTTTTATGTTAAATTTCAATACCTATTCAATGTTCAAGCTATAAATGCAATTTCAGTTTCCGACACAAAAAGTTTCATCAGGCAAACAACAATTGAGAATTTAGTACAAGGGGTTTTTCAAGGCTTACTCTGGTTGATGCTCTTTTATAATCTTTTCCTTTTTATCTCTACCAGAGAAAAATCATATTTATACTATATAGGTTACGTATTTAGTTTTGCAATTCTGATGCTATACGCGTATCAATATCTCCAGGATTTCATTTTTCCGGAGAATCCGGAAGTTGGTTCATATTTTGGGATTTCAGTATTTGTTGCCTTCCTTTTTTACTTCTTACTTCTGAGAGAATTTATCGATTCCCGCAATAAACATCCACGAATAGATAAATCTCTGAAAATTATCATTTTAATAAATTCGATTGTAACCGCACTTGTATTTATATTTCAATTTATTTTTATCGATAGTTTTGGTGTCGTAGGAATGCAATATGTTTTTCTCAATGCTCTCATATTGTTAGTCTATGTTGTCATTATTCTTAAAATCGGAAATAAAGCCTCAAAAATATTTGCAATTGGCACTTTATTTCTGGTTTTGTGCATGTCATTAGCTATCATAGGAACATATATGGGTGCCGACCCTGATAGATTAACAATATTGTTTCAGTTAGGGATTGTGGGACAAGTCTTTGTTTTTTCAGCAGGTTTAAGTTACAAATACAAAATAACCGAGCAGCAAAAACAAAAAGCACAGGAAGGTATAATTATTCAACTTAAAGAAAATCAACAGTTACAAACTAAAGTAAATCGTGAACTTGAGCAAGAAGTTGGGAAGCGGGTAATACTCCCCAATATTAGGACCACTGGTTAAGTTGAAAATTTAGAATTAATTTTACCAGTGAATTATGAAAAAATCAAGAAGAAAATTTTCGAGTGCCTTTAAGGCCCAGGTAGCAATTGCAGCGATCAAGGAGCGTGATTCTCTAGCGGAATTATCAAAGCGTTATGAAATTCATCCCACGGTGATCAGTAAATGGAAGATGGAGTTTTTAGAGAAATCTTCTGGTGTATTTGATAAACAATCCGATAGAGAACCTGGAGTTGATCCCGAGAAGCTTTATGCCAAGATCGGGCAGCTGGAAGTGGAGAACGACTTCCTAAAAAAAAGCTTACACAAGACCGGACTATGAGTCAGCGCCTGAATCTTGTTGATAATCAGCATGAATTGAGCATCAGGAAACAGTGCAACCTCCTATCTGTTCACAGAAGCGGCTTTTACTATGCTCCAATGGGAGAAAGTCAGGAGAACCTGGAGATCATGCGTATCATGGATGAACACTATTTGAAACATCCGACAGAAGGTGTTCTTAATATGCAGGATATGCTGTTGGTCCTAGGTTTTGTGGTCAATCATAAGCGGGTTCGCAGACTACTCCGGCTGATGGGTTTAATGGCGATTTATCCGAAGAAGAACCTGAGCAAGTTGGGTTTGAAGAAGTATATTCATCCCTACCTGCTGAAAGGACTGAAAATAACTCGTCCAAACCAGGTGTTTGCTATCGATATCACGTATATCCCGATGAAGAATGGGTTCTTGTATTTAACGGCCATTATAGATGTATATAGCCGTTATATCGTTGGCTGGGGGATATCCAACACCCTTGATGCAGACGCATCCTTATCCGTGTTGAAACAGGCCATAAAGGATCATGGAAAGCCGGAGATCATTAACTCTGATCAGGGTAGCCAGTTCACTTGCGAACAGTGGGTAGATTATCTGAAAGAAGAAGATATCCGGATCAGCATGGATGGTAAGGGCCGAGCCGTAGATAATACCTTTATCGAAAGGTTTTGGAGATCATTGAAATGGGGTTATGTATATTTGCATCCGGCGAATGATGGACAGGAATTGTACTACGGGGTAAAAGAATATATCCTATATTACAACCATACCCGTCATCATCAGGGTATTGATCGGAGGATCCCTGCTACTCTGTATAAACCTGCAGCATGATATTAACAGGAAATGAAGTTGTTGACAAAAGAAAAAAGTAGGCAAAAAAGAAAAGGTGTCGGAATTACATCATCATCATCATGATATTAATCAATTAAGAAATAAAAAAAGTGGTCCGATGAATAGGTAGTACTACCCATAAATCCAATTTTACAGGAACAATTTTACGCAGTGTTTGTCATAAGAATATCACAATATTGGCTTAGCAATTTTAAAGACGGAATTTGCCTGTTCAACTATGTTGGATAAAATGAATACCAGGATTATACATACTATTCTGTTTCTTTTGATACAGCAGGGTATCTTGTGGATTGATGCCTGGTCTCAAAATGGGGAAGAAAGTCAATTCACAAGCAGACTAAATGTGTCTTATCTATTTGGAGGCCAGTTATATAATGATCATTTCATATATAATCCTGGTTTCTCAATCCAGTATGCCCATAGTTACAAGGTATCCAAAAATTTTGAGGCCGGGATAGGTACCGGTTACATTCATCTGACGGAGGAGAGCTTTGTGCCAGTCTATGTCGAAGTCCTGGGATATAAAAAGCATAGCAAAAACTCACCCTTTATCCGGTTTCAAATGGGGGGATCTGCCGCATGGTACAGAAACGACAACTACCCGTCAGACTATGATCTGAAAGGCAGAATTTTTTTCTCTGCAGGAATGGGTAGAAGAATACAGATAAATGAACGTTATTCAGTCCTCTTTCAATGGTCTCTCTGTCATATATCCGCATTAGTTGAATATCAAATATTTGACGGCAATGATTATTCCTCTCTTGCCAATTACGACATGCTACAACTATCCTTTGGGATTATGAGGCTCTAAGGGATGAATTCGTTAAACCATATATGGCTCCTTTTATTCTTTATCGGACACCCGATTGTAGGGAACATCCAGGCGCAGGCATTGAAAATTAATGAGGTACAGTATGTTAACCATTATACCCTGTTAGACTCTCAGGGGGATACACCCGACTGGATAGAGATCATCAATACAGGCAATTCAATGATTAACCTGAAGGGCTATCAATTATCAGATGACCCAAATATGGAAGATGGATGGAGCCTCCCTGATTTTGAACTGCAGCCAGATTCACTGATGATTGTCTTTGCTTCCGGAAAGAATGAGTCCAGCAAAGGGGAATTGCATGCTGATTTCAAATTAAAGCTAATGGAAGATCCTGTCTTCCTGTTAGGTCCGGGAGGAATCGCGATAGATTCTATTAAAGCTACCTGCGTACCTCCGGATAAATCCC
>QMPQ01000332.1 GCA_003648635.1 Bacteroidota bacterium
GACTCAAGAGGAAATGTCTGGTGTGAAAACGAAGCAGGCGAAATACTGTTTAAAAGCGTTTCCTCAAACGGATTCGAAATTATTGATTTTAAAGAGCATGTCCGGGAGCACGCTGATCCTGTCGATCCACCCTTGCTCTTTTTCGAGGATAGCAAAAAACGCCTGTGGGTGATCGGTCAGGGATTATTCCAGGTGGACTACGAGTCCATGGAATTGATAGGAAATGAAACTACGTCACAGATCCAGTATGCCTCTTCGGTCAGAGAAGACAGCCAAGGGAACTTCTGGATTACAGGGAACACCGGCAGGCTTATTGTGTTCCACCCGGATTTGCAGACATTCCATTATTACAATTATAACATTAATGATCCTTACAGCCTGAACAGCAACATTTTATGGGATGCCCACATTGACAGAAACGAGAACTTGTGGATTGCGACTAATGAAGGCATCAATAAAACCAATATCAGTAATTATAGATCTGGTGATGATCTGCGTTTTGAATCTTTTACGCTGGAAGACGGGCTGAATGATGAAATCGTATTTAGGATCCTCGAAGATGAACAGGAAAACTTATGGTTTGCTACAAATAATGGCTTGTCTAAGTTTAACAGTTCTCAGGATTCCACCCATGGTGGAACTAAGCCAAACAGCATGTTTATCAATTATTTTACCCTGGATGGAATTGCTTCCAATTCCATTGGTTGTTATACCAACAACCATTATTCCTACCTGTGCGCGACAAAACTATCAAGCGGAGCGATCCTGCTTGGGAGCAGCAACGGGATTACCCGTTTTTATCCAGAACAATTTCCCGGCAACAGGCACCGTCCACCTGTTTTGTTTACCGATCTAAAGATCTTCAACCAGTCAGTACCCATCGGTAATTATGGGGACAGAAGCATCTTATCTCAATCTATATCTGTAACTGAGAACATTGAACTGTCTTATAGGGACAAGGTGTTTTCATTGGATTTCATTGCATTGGGCTACGCTGATCCGAAAAAGAATTCGTATGAATATATGCTTGAAGGATTTGACGATGACTGGATTTATTTGGAAAATAAAAGGGTTGCAACATTCACAAATATACCGGGAGGAGATTACGTACTGAAGATTAGGGCTGCCAATAATGAGAGCTACTGGAGTGACCAGGAAGTTTCAATGGGTATCCGGATCAGGCCGCCCTACTGGCAAACCTGGTGGTTCAGGATTTTGGGTTCGGTATTTATCATCGGTTCATTCATCCTTTTCTTTTATGCGCGCATATATCAGATGCAGCGTCAGAAACTGAAACTTGCATCCCAGGTAAAACAGAGGACCCGGGAAATTGAACTCAAGAATGAGCAGCTGGAAGAGAATAAAAGGGTTCTGGAGGACCAGACTGAAGAATTAAAAGTTATCAATGCACGGCTGGTGAAACAGAAATCCGAGCTTGAGGAACTGAATAAGAAAGTCAGGATTGCTAACCAGGCCAAACTTAAATTTTTCACAAACATCTCTCATGAACTGCGAACCCCCCTTACATTGATACAGGGTCCCATTGACAACATCCTCTCCAATGGAAAGCTGTCCAAATATGTAAAGGGTCAGCTGGATTTGATGCACAGGAATACCAGCAGGTTATTGAAATTGATCAACCAGTTACTCGACTTCCGGAAATTGGAAACAGAGCATATGAAACTGGCTGTTAGCGAAGGAAATATTGTCCCTTTTCTGAAGGAAACTTTTTTGCTATTTTCCAATCTTGCCACACAGAAACAAATTGATTATGAGCTCAATAGCCAGATTGGCGAATTAAAGATGTGGTATGATGCAGACAAAATTGAAAAAATCATCTCGAATCTGTTGTCAAACGCATTTAAGTATACACCGGAGGGCGGGAAAATTGCCATTACGCTGAGTCTGGCAGAAGATACAATCGATCACCGGTTCAGGCTTCATATACTGGTTTCGGATTCCGGAATCGGTATCTCCAAGAACAAGGTGAAACACATTTTCGAACGATACTACAGTGCCTTTGAATTCAGCAACCTGGATGTAGCCAGCGCCGGAATAGGTCTGGCTGTAACCAAGGAACTTGTTGAACTGCATAAAGGAAGTATTTCAGTGGACAGCAAAGTGGCCTCTGAGGAGGATCCCGAGAGCGGAACCAATTTCACCATTAGTCTGCCCCTGGGCAAAGAATATTTCTCCAAAAACGAACTACTGCCCGGAGAATTAGTCCTTGACAAACCTTTTTCCCACGCTGAAGATCTCCTTTTGGATATCAGCACCCTGGAAAATCAAATGGATGATCCACCTCCAACAACGGAAGAGACCAAGAACCGACCAGAGGTTCTGGTTGTGGAGGATAATACGGAAATGAGGGATTTCATTAAAGACATCTTGATAGAAAACTACCGTATTCATACTTCAGATAACGGAAAAGCAGCCCTGGAGATCCTCAAGGACAATAGCATTTCGCTGATCATCAGCGATGTGATGATGCCGGAAATGGATGGTATGGAATTCAGCAAGAATGTGAAAGAAAATCTCAACTCATCACACATACCCGTCATCCTGTTAACCGCAAAGACGGACATTGAGTCCCAGATCTCCGGTCTCAAATCAGGTGCTGACGACTATATCACCAAACCCTTTAATCCCCAGGTCCTGATTGAAAAAATCAACAATTTGATCCTTCTCAGAGAAAGATTATGGGAGCGATTTAACAAACAGCTGGTGTTTAATCCGGGAGAACTCACCTCAAATTCGGTGGATATTAAGCTGCTGAACAGGGTAAAGGAGGTAGCTGAAAGACACCTGTCAAATCCAGATCTGGATGTAACGCTATTTTCCAGGGAGGTAGGGATGAGCAAAAGCATACTTTATGAAAAGCTGAAAAGCCTGACGGGTAAAACCATCAACGATTTTATTTCCTCCATGCGACTCAAGAAAGCGGCTGAGCTCATTTTGAAAGGAGAATTGAACCTTTCAGAAATAAGTATGGAAGTCGGTTACCTGGACCCAAACTATTTCAGTAAATCCTTTAAGAAGCATTTCGGGGTGGTTCCCTCAAAATTTACCGGCGAATCGACACTGGTAAGTCAAAGGCAGTACCATGCATAGTCGGTCTTTGACATTGCTCGCTCTTTCCTAAGATTTTCCTTGTTTTCAGGAAGATTTTACTCTCAGCCTGGCAGTTTATTCCCTTAAATTGTGCTTATCACTCTTTTAACCTTGAACTAACTAAAACCAGCTAAACAATGGACAATTTGATCCCTTTCAAGCTACCCCGGTATTTCATTCTGACTTTCATTTTGATCCTGGTTGCAGGCCTGCAATTACAAACAGCCTTCGGGCAGGTCAGTATCAGTGGAAAAGTCAGCGATGAGAACAACGCAGGATTGCCGGGTACA
>QMPQ01000333.1 GCA_003648635.1 Bacteroidota bacterium
GATCTGATTTGGACCTCCAGAGGGAGCTCCGAGTTAATTGTTGCCATTGATGCAGTAAGCCATGTGGTTACGGTAACTATTCCTGGTGTTGACTGGTATGGATCAGAAGATCTTTACTTTATTGCAACAAATCCCAATGGAGACGCTGACTCCACGGAAGTCACCTATACGGTTCAGAATGTCAATGATGCACCTGTACTAGCAATAATTGGAGGTCAGCTTACGAATGAGGACACTCCACTTACAGGACTCCAGGTAAACTTTACAGATCCTGATCCATCGGATACACATACCATTACGATACTTTCCAGTGATCCCAATGTAACTTATACAGATCTTAATGGGAATACCACCGGCAGCACCTATACCCTGGTACCTGCAGATGACTGGAACGGAAGCACACAGATCACTGTAAGGGTTACAGACAACGGTACAGCACCAATGAATGATTTTGAGATTTATACCCTGGTAGTCGATGATGTCAACGATGCACCTGTACTTACTCCCATCGGGGACCAGTCCACTGACGAGGATATTAATCTCACCGGACGGTCCGTGGTCTTTACTGACGTTGATGACACTGATTTACATACTATTACAGTGGATTCTGATGATCCCAATGTTATCATTGACAACCTTACTGGTCATATCAATGGCAGTATGTATGATCTGGCCCCTGTGGCGGACTGGAATGGAACTGCCCAGATCACTGTGAGAGTTACAGACGATGGTACAGGAGCACTCTCTGACTTTGAGACCTATACCTTTACAGTGAATCCCATCAACGATGAGCCTGTACTTACTGACATTGGAGCTCAGTCCACTGATGAGGATATGGACCTGACGGGTCTCCCAGTAGTATTTACTGATCCCGATGCTGATGCGCATACCATCACCGTGGTTTCCAGTGAAGCCAATGTAAGCATGGCAAACCTGAGTGGCCATGTCAGTGGTAGCACCTATGAACTGGTAGCGACTGCGAACTGGAATGGAACTGCCCAGATCACTGTTAGGGTTACAGACGATGGTACAGGAGCTCTATCTGACTTTGAGACCTATACTTTTACAGTCGATGCTCTTAACGATGCACCAGAAATTATAGAGATCGGAGACCAAAACGTCGATGAGGACGATGTCTTCAGGGGAATCCCTGTTACCTTTACCGATGCTGAACCAACTGATACGCATACCATTACTGTGACTTCTGATGAGGGCAGTGTAACGGTAGCGAACCTTAACGGTAATACCAGTGGAAGCACCTACACCCTGGTACCGGCTACCAACTGGAGCGGAACAGCCCAGATCACGGTTACTGTCACAGAGGTGGGCTCAGGAGGGCTCTCAGACGTGGAGGTCTATACCCTTACAGTCAACAACATCAACGATGATCCAACAGCACTGGAGTTATCTAATCCCACTGTTGAAGAGAGAGTAGCGTTGGGTACGGTTGTTGGTCAGTTTACTACAACAGATATCGATGTGGATGACATACATCTATATACCTTCATCCTGGACGGTGGAGTAAATGATGTAGATAATGATGCATTCATTATTGATGGGGATACGCTGAAAACGAATGTAGAACTTGACTTTGAAGTACAAAGCTCTTACTCCATCCTTGTACAATCCGATGATGGCGCTGGAGGTACAATCAGTCAGAACTTTACAATAACTGTTGGCGATCTTAATGAGACATCTGTTGAGGATATCTATAACAGCCCGGAATTTAATGTATATCCGGTTCCTGCTATTGATCATGTGACAGTTGAAGTAGATAATCCTGATAACAAGGAATTACTCCTTGAAATTTATTCCAACACGGGTAGACTTGTCCATGCTGAACCCATATTCAGCAAAACCAGAATTGACCTGACTGGATTTTCCGATGGAATGTACATCTTAAGAATAAAAGGTGAGCAAGTATACGGAACCAGGAAGTTAATTGTGAAGGACAGGTAAAGTTTGTAGTAGAGGCCTTTTTTCTTAAAAAGGTTCTTCAATTGGTCCGGCAAGGTAGCGTTTACCTTGCCGGATTTTTGATTGTTTAAAAGTTCCTTCATAACTTATTTGATTTTGATAAACCTGCAGTTTTATTATGTCAATCACTGTATCCTTCATGTTAAACTTCTCTTTTCTCCAGATAGGCATAAAGGGCTCTTAGGCCGGTTTTAAACCCTTCATTTTCGCATAAATCACACCCAAGCCCATGTTGGTCAAATAGCACTACAAGCTGGACGTTTTAGGACCTGAATTTCATAACTTCGATTATTAATTCTCCCTGGAGAAAGAAAAGACATGGATGAAAGCACTGTACTCAGACTTTTTTAATTTCATGAGTCTCAAGTCAAGAGACTTCTTCAGAAAGCACTCTCTGCCCCGCTGGATGGTTTTTGCTTTCGATGGGAGTGTGGTCTTTATTACCTTTCTTTTTGCCTATGTCTTGAGGTCCAACTTTGTATTTGAATTCCCTTTAGATACGGCTCTGAGGCAGGGACTGGTGGTTGTGGGAGTGTTTAGCGTATTTGAGCTCATATTCCGGGCTTTTGCAGGCTTGATCCGTCATACCACCATCAAGGATATTTTTAATGTACTTCTGACCACCACTTCCGCACTTGCAGTACTGCTTGTAATAACCTTGGCTGGGAAGGTTTCCTTCTGGCACGAAGCCTTTAATATCCCCGGATCAGTCCTCTTGATCCATTATGTTACCATCAATGCTTTTCTGATTATCTCCAGGATCTCAGTAAAGATGTTTTATGAGATGGTTGCTGTGAGACCCGTAAATAAAAAGAACATAGTGATTTACGGAGCAGGAGCCATGGGAGTTGTTGTAAAGAGGGTTATCAGTGGTGATACAGAAAACGATTACAATATTGTTGCCTTTCTTGACGGGGATAAGAAACTACAACGCAAAAATTTGAATGGCATACCGGTTTTCAGCCCTGAAAAGTTAACAGAGAGTTTCCTTGAGAAGAACAAGGTGAAAACCATGATCTTTGCCATTAACGATATTGCCCAGTCCAAGAAAAGTGATATTTATCGTTCTGCGGTGGAGCTGGGTCTTGAGGTGCTCCAGATCCCGATAGTGTCAGACTGGCTCAATGGCTCCTTCGAAATAAGACAGCTGAAGAAGATCAGGGTTCAGGATTTGCTGAGCAGAGATCCCATTCAGTTAAACATGAAGCGAATTGCAGACGGATTACGTGACCGGACCATCCTGGTAACTGGTGCAGCTGGCTCAATTGGCTCAGAAATAGTCAGGCAGCTGACCCGTTTTAATGTTGCGAAGCTGGTGCTGGTAGATAATGCGGAGACCCCCATGTTTAACCTGGAGAATGAACTCCTGGAGCATTTTGCAC
>QMPQ01000334.1 GCA_003648635.1 Bacteroidota bacterium
GACTGGACAGATCCGGGCTTTACAAGGATAAAATAACAATTAGTCATATTTAGGTTTCTTGAGTCTCTTTTCTGCTTTTTTTTCCTTTGGAGTTTTAGCAGGTTCTTTTTTAATGTTTTTCTTTGCGTCTTGACCTTTTCCCATGATATTATCTATTAAATGTTTGTTTAAATATTCTCTATTTTAGAAAGGTAATTAATTACACAACAAAAAGAAAACTCCCATCGAACATGAAATTACTGAGACGCACTGTTTTATTGCACATAAGCTTACTTATTGCAGCTTTATGGTCCTGTAAGCGTGATGCACAATGGGAGGGCCAGGAGCCGGTAAAAAAGGTGAGTACAGAAACGGTTCCAATCCAGTTGCAGTATAGAGGATGCTTTGACCTTGGGGCCGGGATCTATATGTCAAACGAGTTTGAGGGAGCCAGGCTTAATGGTGTAGCACGAACGAATGATACCCTTATAACGGTACTGATCACCGCGGAGAATTCCCCGATCAATATGAGTCCCTGGTATGCATTTAAGCTGTGGTCTGATGACCCTCGTGAGATCTACATCAAACTGACCTATCCTAAAGATGCCAGCCATCGTTACCATCCAAAAGTAAGCCCCGATGGAATGAATTGGCTTGCCCTGGACTCAGCCAGTTTCCGGGTCACCATGAAGCTTATTGAGGATGAACAGACAGCGAAGGATTTGACTATGAAACTTTCTGTGGGGCCTGATACAGTATGGGTCGCCGCACAGGAGATTATCACATCTGAACAATTGGATCAATGGATGAGTAGATTGGAGACCAGATCATATGTAAAGAGGGATACTATTGGAATAAGCCATGAAGGCAGGCCTGTCAGTCTACTCAAGATCGGCGAAAGTGATGATCAAAGAATGATCATGGTAATCTCCCGTCAGCACCCCCCGGAAGTCCCCGGATTTCTGGCCATGCAGGCCTTTGTGGAAACCCTTTGTGCCGATACCGAACTGGCAGAAGCGTTCAGGAGTAAATACAATACATATGTGGTGCCAATGGCGAATCCCGACGGAGTTTATCATGGTCACTGGCGACACAACCGGGGTGGAGTTGATCTTAACAGGGACTGGGAGGATTTTAACCAGCCCGAGACTTCGGCGATCAGGGATTTTATGATGCAGCTTACTAGATCTACGGGGGGCAAGTTTTATTTTGGTGTGGACTTCCATTCCACTCAAGAGGATATCTATTATACCATTGGCCCTGAACTGGAAGGGAACATGCCAGGGCTTGTACCTGAACTCATTGAGGCTACTGCGCAGGAATTCCCGGATTATACTCCAAATATTAAACCCAGATCAGAGAAGGATGCCAGGATCACCTCCACAGCTTTTCTCTTTTTTGAATTTGGCGCCGAGGCTCTCACCTACGAGATAGGCGACCATACACCCCGAGATTTCATCCAGAGGAAGGGCAAGGTGTCGGCAATGAAGCTCATGGAGCTGATGTTGAAATAAAGAAGTGCATTTGGCCTAATTATCAATCCCCGATAGGGACCTTAACACCAAAAAGTAATTGAAGACCGCGATTCTTCACTGTGGATTCTCCAGATTCCATATTGATGTCGTTCAGGCCAAAGACATACCTGGTTTCTCCAAAAACGATCAGGTTACCAAGTGGTACCTCAACTCCACCTCCAAGTCCCAATCCCAGATCAATAACTGAAAATTCATCACTGGCATCTGAGCTGCTCCCATCCGGAAAAACCACTTTGGCCGAAGTGCGAAATCCAAAGCTGGGACCCAGAATCACATAGGGTAAATAGGATTCGCTAACAACAAAATTGTATCTGAGGAAAATCGGAATTTCAAAGTAAAGAATTTTCAAAGTAAGTGTTTCATCAAATTCAGTGACTTTCCCACCCTTTTGCAAGAACATAGGCTCAGCTTGAAGCGCCAATCCGTTCTTTAAAGGGTAAGTTACTATGCCACCGAATCCGAGTCCTAAATAGCTTGAGTAATCCTCATCGTCCCCACCAGGATTAACGTTGATCCCTGTAATGTTGAAATCTATGAATCCCCCGACGGTCAACTGTGCAGTAAGGGGAACAATCATAAAGGCCATAAGAGCCATTGCCAGTAATATTCCTTTTGTTCTCATTATTCCTGCTTTGTTTAGAATAACTGTCATCTTCAAATTACAACATATCATTCAGATTAAAGGGTATTTTAACATGCAGTTATGTTAATAATGCGTTAAAAGAGATGCTAATTAATCCCCTGGTATACAGAGAGCTAATGAAGTTGGCAGATGGTGATTGGCGTGAATACCGCTATCATTAGGGAAGCTTATAAGCAAGGGATAGTAGTGGTTCCTGGGGAGTTATAAACCTGAATTTCATAATTTAGAAGAATGAAAGCTGTAGTTTTTAATAAAAAGGGAGTACCAGACAAGCTGGTATATTGTGATGTTGAGAAGCCGAAGCCAACAGACAATGAAGTATTGGTCCAAATTATTGCAGTATCGGTGAATGCAATGGACTACCGTTCGATGAGCATGGGAATGATACCAAAGCACAGGATTTTTGGAGCCGATATTGCGGGCAGGGTGGAATCGGTTGGCAACAACATTCGCCAGTTTAAGTCAGGGGATGAAGTCATCGGAGACCTTTCTGATAATGGATCTGGTGGTTTCGCAGAATATGCAGTGGCTCCGGAAAAAGCATTGACACTGAAACCTGCAAAAATCTCATTTGAAGAAGCAGCTGCCATACCTGTGGCAGCAACGACAGCGCTACGTGCATTGCGAGACAAGGGAAACATTCAACAGGGGCAAAAAGTGTTGATTGTTGGCAGTAGCGGCGGAGTAGGAACCTTTGCCGTTCAACTTGCAAAATACTACGGTGCCATCGTGACTGCTGTATGCAGTTCGAGAAATGTGGAGCAATCTCTTTCCATAGGTGCCGATAAGGTGATTGATTATACAAAAGAGGATTTTTCTAAAAGCGGTGATTCATTCGACCTTATTTTAGCTATAAATGGGAACAGTCGGCTTCCTGTCTATAAACGAATATTGAATCCCGACGGAAAATATGTCATGGTCGGTGGGGCTTTGTCGCAAATTATCAGGTCTATAGTATTCGGTCGGTTCATGTCCTTTGGCTCGAGGAAAATGCATACCCTTACTGTTAAGTCAAACCAAAAGGATTTGGAATTTCTCGCAAAACTCGCAGGGGATGGCAAAATAAAACCGCTTATCGAAAGTCGGTATTCACTTGATAAGACGGCCGAGGCCATGCGTTATGTGAACGAAGGACATGCGCGGGGAAAAGTTGTGATCAAGCCATCAAACACTAAGCA
>QMPQ01000335.1 GCA_003648635.1 Bacteroidota bacterium
ATGGGACAAATGAGCGTGGAGGGATGAAACACTTGGTTTAACAGGTTGGTCTGTACCACTAAAACAGGTCTTGTTTTTCCTGGTTCGGTTCCAAGCCGGGGATTCAGATCTGCCAGCCAGATATCGTATTGCCTAATCTCCATAATCGATCTCCTCAAAGTCATTTAAGATATTCATGGAGTCCTCCCTGACAATCTCCGATTCTTTTTGAAGCTTTCTTTCCAGTATTGCTCTTTTTTGATGCTTATTGTAGAAATCTATAGCTTCATTGATATACCTGTTCCTGGATTTTTTCATCAAAGCAACGATCTTCTCAGTCTCTTTGAAAATGAGCTCATCTACATTTAGTGATATAACTTTCATATTATAATTATATATAATACAAATATATAGTTATTACATATATAAATCAAGTAAAGGAGCCGAAAGATGAATATGATAGCTACTGCCTTACAATTTTCATAAGGCTTTTCAGCTTCTCATATTGATTGTCCTTTCTTTAGAATGTACATGAACTTCGCTTTTTTTTGATTATTTTGAGAAGCCAGATTGTTTGATCTTAAGCCTGAAACTCAAATGACCTTTATTTCGAAAAGAGACTACACCTGTTATAAGCGCTATTGCAAAACGCTGACCCTGGAAGATGATCCGAAATTGATTGAAGAGTACAAGAAAGTTCATGCTCCCGGAGCCTGCTGGCCGGAGATCACACAGGGGATGATTGAAGTGGGGATTCTCGATATGGAGATCTATATCATGGGAAACCGGCTTTTTATGATCATGGATACGTTGCCCGAATTTGATCATGACCAGGCCATGACTGAACTGGCTACCAAACCCCGCCAGTCGGAATGGGAGGCATTTGTTTCCAGGTTTCAAAAGACATCTTCTGAGGCCACTGCCGATGAAAAGTGGCAAATGATGGATCGGATTTACAAGCTGGAGCGCAAGTGATGATGATTGATGCACATCACCACCTCTGGAAATACAATCCTGAAGAGTATGGGTGGATAGATGATTCCATGTCCGTACTTAAACGCGATTACCTTCCTGAAGATATGGAGCCGGAATTGCAGCTTACCGGTGTCAGCGGTACGGTGGTGGTGCAGGCCAGGCAGAGTCTGGAGGAGACTCGCTGGTTGCTGGAGATGGCAGAAAAGCATTCCTACATCAAAGGAGTGGTGGCCTGGGTCGATTTATGTTCTCCGGGATTGAAAAGGCAGCTGGAAGAGTTCGCTGCCAGGCCCAAATTTGTGGGAGTGAGACATGTGATTCATGATGAAGAGGATGATGATTTTATGTTGCGTCCTGATTTTATGAAGGGGATTGCACAGCTGGAAGCATATAATCTAAGCTATGACCTGCTTGTTTTTCCCAGGCACCTGCAGCGCGTACTCAAGCTTGTGAAGGCCTTTCCAGGTCAGCGCTTCGTGCTTGACCATATGGGAAAACCTTTAATCAAGACCGGAGTCATTGAGCCCTGGAGAAATGATATTGCAAGGCTGGCTGCACATCCCAATGTCTGGTGTAAACTATCCGGGATGGTAACTGAGGCGGATCTGAAGCAATGGCAGTACAAGGATTTGCTACCTTACATGAAAATGGTACTGGATTCTTTCGGACCGGATTGGGTCATGCTGGGAAGCGACTGGCCCGTATGCAGACTGGCTGCAGAATACAGTGAAGTGATGAAGGTCGTCCCTGAGTTTATTGCATCCCTGAATAAAACGGATCAAGCAAAAATATTGTATCAGAATGCCATAGATTGCTACCAACTTAAAATTGAGGACTAATGGAGAAGCGAAAGTTTAAGGTGCTTGAGAAGCAGTACCTGGTTCCTTTTATACTGATCACATCCTGTTTTGCCTTCTGGGGACTTGCCAATGATATTACCAATCCCATGGTCAAAGCTTTTTCGAAAATATTCCTGATGAATACAGTACAGGGCTCCCTGGTGCAGGTAGCCTTTTACGGGGGATACTTTGCTATGGCCTTCCCCGCAGCTATCTTTATCAGGCGCTTTACCTATAAGGCTGGAATCCTTGTGGGCTTAGGTTTATATGCCACGGGTGCTCTTCTCTTTATTCCCGCCAGTGCTATCGGACTATATGCTCCTTTTCTGATTGCTTATTTTATATTGACCTGCGGACTCTCCTTTCTGGAGACCAGTGCCAATCCCTACATCCTCTCCATGGGTGCAGAAGAGAGTTCTACACAGCGGCTCAACCTGGCGCAATCCTTCAATCCCATAGGCTCCATCACCGGGATGTTTATAGCCAAGACCTTTATCCAGGCACGTCTCGATCCGGCCGATACAGCCCAGCGGCAGTTAATGAGCCCTGGGGAGTTTGAAGCTGTTAAGATGAGTGATCTGGAGATCCTTAGTTCTCCTTATATCATTATTGGGATTGTAATCATTATGATGTTTATCCTGATTGCCGCGGTGAGGATGCCAAAGAATGCAGATTCCAATAAGACCATCGATTTCTTTCCTACCCTGAAAAGGATCTTCTCTCTTCCCCGTTACCGGGAAGGGGTGGTGGCCCAGTTCTTCTATGTGGGGGCACAGATCATGTGCTGGACCTTTATTGTTCACTATGGTACACGTTATTTTATGAGTCAGGGCATGGGCGAGCAGGAGGCTGAGGTGCTGTCGCAGCAGTATAACATTGTTGCCATGGCCATCTTTATTGCGAGTCGTTTCATTAGTACCTTCCTGATGCGTTATGTGAGGCCAGGCCGCTTACTAATGTTTTTTGCTATAGGTGGTTTTGTGAGTATAGCAGGTGTGATATTATCACAGGGTATCATGGGAATGTACTGCCTTGTAGCTACTTCCGCATTCATGTCTCTAATGTTCCCTACCATTTACGGGATAGCGCTTCGCGGACTGGGTGAGGATGCCAAATTTGGGGCCGCCGGTCTGATTATGGCTATTCTGGGTGGATCGGTGATGCCTCCCATGCAGGGAGCCATTATCAAACAGGGAACCATTATGTCCATGCCGGCCGAAAACATATCCTTTATTATACCCTTGATCTGCTTCGTAGTGGTTGCAATTTATGGTTTCAGGACCAGAACATTTGCACACTAAAAGCGAAATACCTGAGAAATGAAACTCACCACTAAGAGAGCTTTGGGAAATACAGGCTTACAAGTGCCTCAGGTGGTATACGGTACCAGCTACCTGGGGAACCTGTACAAGGAGCTTTCCTATGAAGAGAAGCGGGAGCTGATGAAGCGGTGGTTTGATTGTACTGAGAAGCCGGTGGTAATCGATACAGCAGGAAAATATGGTGCGGGATTGGCCCTGGAAGTGATCGGCAAAGG
>QMPQ01000336.1 GCA_003648635.1 Bacteroidota bacterium
AGGGCAAAACCATTTATTATAAGGTTTTTCACGGGTTTACTCAAACCAAATAATCCGATTCCAGGAACCGATTTTGCAAGCAAAATTGAAGCTATTGGTAAAAATGTTACATCATTAGAAGTTGGAGATAAAGTTTTTGGGTTTGATGATGAAGGTTTAAGTTCTCATGCCCAATACATGACACTGTCCGAAGATAATGCCCTGGCAACCATACCAAAAAACCTGACATATGAGCAAGCTGCAGCCAGTATCGAAGGTGCACATTATGCCTATAATTTCATAAACAAAGTTGACCTTAAAAGTGGACAAAAAGTTCTCGTTAATGGTGCAACAGGGGCTATTGGTTCTGCAGCAGTTCAGCTTCTTAAATATATTGGAGCAAATGTGACTGCAGTGTGTAATACAAAAAATACAGAATTAGTAAAATCTATCGGAGCTAACAGAGTAATTGATTATACAAAAGAGGATTTTACTAAATCAAATGAAAAGTATAATTTCATTTTCGATACAATCGGCAAAAGCTCATTTGCAAAATGTAAACCCCTATTAGAATCCGGTGGGGTATATATTTCATCAGAATTAGGCCCGATGGCCCAAAACCCATTTTTAGCACTTATTACACCAATAATTGGCAAGCTACCTGGTCGGCGATCAGGAAAAAAAGTCATTTTTCCGATTCCTACAGATTGCAAAAGAAGTGTACTTTATATCAAAAAACTTTGTGAGGAGGGGAAATTTAAAGCAGTTATAGATAGAAAATATCCACTGGAAGAAATTGTAGAAGCCTACAGGTATGTTGAAAAAGGACAGAAAACAGGAAACGTAGTAATTACACTATAGGGTAAGAAATCCAGGGAAAAGCTAAGTAAAAGAAAACAGGAAACAGGAAACATTAACATAAGGAGGAACAATGGATAAAAAAAGAAGGAAATTACTAGGTATTCTCACTTTTTCACCATTTTTATTATATGCACGAAACCTGAATTTTATTCAAAACAAAACTATCCCCCATACCAGGTTGCAATACAGCGTTAATGCTTACTCTTTTAATTCCATGCTTAGAAATGGTGAAATGACATTTTTTGACATGATGGAATTTGCAGCAGGTATCGGCCTGGACGCAGTTGACTTAACCGGATATTACTTTCCTTCCTATCCTAAACCACCCTCAGACAATGAACTATTTAAGCTAAAACGAAAGGCACTTGAACTTGGACTGAATATTTCCTGGACTGGCATAAGGAATGACTTTGTTAACCCCAATGCAGAATCACGTAAAGCAGACAGAGAAATGATCAGACAATGGTTATCGGTTTCGTCCAAATTAGGTGCTTCGATTATGCGAATTTTTTCCGGAAAACATGATCATGAGGGATACACTAGAAGCGAAGTGAAAGACTGGCTTGTTGATGAGTTCAGAATCTGTGCCGGGTATGCTGAAGAAACAGGTGTTTTATTAGGCCTTCAACATCACAATGATTTCTTATTCCGAAGTGATGAGATAATTGACATTCTGAAAAGGATTGATTCTGAATGGTTTGGTTTAATTCTGGATATTGGGAGCCTCCATGCTGAAGATCCATATCATGAAATTCAGAAGTTGGCCCCTTTCGCAAATTATTGGTTCATTAAAGAATATGTTTATCCAGCTGGCAATAAAACGCCTGTAGATATGAAAAAGATTGCAACAATTTTAAAAAATGAAGGATATCAGGGATACATTTCTTTTGAAAGCCTTTCAGATGGCAATCCCAAAAAAGTTATTTCCAGTATGTTCGATTCGTTTCGAAATGCATTTGAGTGGCCCTCAGGTTAAAGGCAATTAACCATAACTTAATAATGCTAATAAAGAGTTTAATTTTAATTGTTTTAGATCAAATACACCAAAGTTCAACCCTCTTCGGGGTTGTTTCTTTTTCTTTATTGAATTTTGAACTCCACTTTGTTAAATTTATTAAAGATCTCTTAAAATAAGGCTTAATTTGCTCATTGCCTGTAGCCTATTGTACTTCCGATATTATTTTAATAGAATAATTTATTTCACCAATTTCTCAAATAAATCTTTGAAAATAGCATCCCTATTTACAGAATTTGCCATGCGCATAAAATGGCGGGATTTATCAATGCTGTATGTAACCTGATCAGTTAGAATGGGGCTATGCACCACATCGGTTGGCAGCCAGTTGGGATTAACCAACCATGCCACCCCGGTTACGTCCCAAATTACTTTCGACCATGCCGTGCGACCACCGCTGTATTCCACTACAATGTTGTAGAGGTAATCAGAAAGTTCGTTTTTACCTTCTAAATAATATTTTAATTCAGGAATTGTAGTGTGAAAATGCGAAATTACCGGTCTGGTTGGTAAAATTACGAATGGTACTCCAGAGTTAAAAACCACCTGTGCTGCAACTACATCCTGTGCCAGGTTAAATTCACGTTGATGTGGCCAGTCAAGGCTATTCCCCCCTAGCCAAACTACTACTATGTTTTCAATGATCTTTGGTTCGATTAATATGGCAGAAGCAATATTAGTAATACATCCAACCGGAACAACGTAAAGCGGATCATCGGGACTGCTTGCCATGGCTTTTTTTATCAGATCTAAAGCGGCCTCGCTGTGTATTGGTTTGTTTACATCTCCAAGATATCTATCGGAACCGCGGAAAGCAAAACCATCGGACGATTTACCAAGCATCTTTAGCAGTTTTAGGATTTCCAAGTAGCTTTTTTCCATTCCATCTCCCGGGCTTTCCGATCGATGATTCTTAAAGGGTGCAGCATATACTGCCTGTAAATCAATCTTTTCTGGCGAGAGCACAGCATATGCCAGTGCAAACTGATCGTCCACTTCGTTGTAAGTATCAGTGTCGAGAACCATTCGAACTTTTCCGGTTGGTGGAATAAGTTGTTTTAATTGAAATTCGTCATCTAATTTTGGATAGGTTTGGGCAGTTGCATTTGATATTGCCAAAACTGTCAGGAGGGTCAGAATTAATTTGACATTCATAATACTATTTTGATTTAAAATTGTTTTATTAAAAAAAAGTCACCCAATCTTTTCCAATATCAAGATGAAGGTTTCCAATTTGCATTAAGGGCCAATCCAGATGGTTATTAAATATCCGTTTCCGTAATCTTCTCAATCGGAGTTAAATCTAATTTCCTGAACTCCACTTCGGAACCTTCAGCCTGAACAGCAATTTGCCCTTTATTTGCAGTGCAATCGTAACCATAATTTACCAGTTCGCCATTCAACCAAACCTTAATTTCATTCGCCACACATTCAATTACCATGG
>QMPQ01000337.1 GCA_003648635.1 Bacteroidota bacterium
AATTCTGTTTTGTCTGTTGTTCCGATGTATGACTCATGCGTCAATTGAAAACCTTGGATATTTAATTTTTCCTGAAGCCATGTCAACCCTACTTTTTTCATTTCCTTTCTATTTACTGGGGTAAATTTAGTTTTACAAGGGTAAATTTAGTTTATTTAATTTAATTAAGGGTAAAATTAATCTGCTTAATACAGAACTCATTTATTCTTCGTTTTTTTGGGTAAACTTAGTTTGGTAAGGGTAATATTTATTTTAATACAATGTTTAAAGGTAAATCTAAAGGACAGAGCCAAAAGTTGAACTTAATAGCCATTCTCTTCAGCTTTCTGGCAAATTTCTGGATGAATTTTTGGGACTCTGGTTTTTCCCGGATGTTGTCGAATAAGGGATCATACCTGTACAGCGATACGGCATACAGGCAAGAAAGAAGGGAATATAATGAGTTCAGACCGCACAGTTCCTTGAAGGATCTGACTCCAGATGAAATATATTATGAACCTGAAAAAAGTCCGATCTCTCTACTTGAGACCGTAGCGGAAATTTGGGAGTAGGTCAGTCCCTCTTTTTAGCCTAACCCGGCCAGGCTCTAATAGTGAACTTACTTCGTTCCTGGTTTTCATTTCCACCATAAATCAAGGTTTTACTTTTCACCTGACCATTTGAAATTGAGTCAAAGAAATCCATTCCTTTTGTAAGTCGGGGCAATACCGTTTGGGTTGATTTTATTTCATAAATATCGAATCCTCCGCTTCGTTTTGACAAAAGGTCTATTTCATGTCCGTTGGAATCCCTCCAAAACCAATAATCTCGAAGTTGATATTGGTGATGGTTTCTTTTGAACATATCAGCAATGATAAGGTTTTCAAAAAGATTCCCGATCAATGATTGATTATCGAGATCTTCAACACTCCGAAAACCTAATAAATAAGATACAAGCCCGGTATCATAAAAATAGAGCTTAGGCGATTTTACCAATCTCTTATTGAAATTTTCATAATACGGTTGCAATAAGAATATGATGTAACTACTTTCCAAAATAGAAAGCCATGATTTTGCTGTAGGTTGAGAGATGCCACACTCATTTGCCAGGTTACTTAGATTTACCAATTGACCAGTTCGAGCAGCGCACAACCCAAAAAAATTATTAAACCGCTTCAAATCCTGAACTTTTGTAAGTTCACTTACATCTCTATTGACATAGGTTTGTATATAGTTTGAGAAATAGACTGAATGATCCATATCCCGGTCATAAATGGCAGGATAGAATCCCTTGATTATTAGCGATTTCCAGTCTTGAAGAAGCAAGCCCGATTCTTCCAATTCAGGGATGTCAAAGGGTAGTAATTTATATATTGCAACTCTACCTGCAAGACTCTGTGTAATGTGGGTTAATAGGTGAAAGTTTTGAGAACCAGATAAAACGAACTGTCCCATTTGCTGACTTTCATCAACCACTGTTTGCAAATAGGAAAACATATGAGGAACTCTTTGAATCTCATCAAATATCACATGCTTATCATACTTCTTTAGAAAGCCTATCGGATCTTCTTCCGCAAAACTACGCAGGTCAATGTCCTCAAGGGAAACATATCGATATTCAGGCAATATTTTTTTTAAGAGAGTGGTTTTACCAGACTGCCGTGGCCCCGTTAAAGCCAGGATTGGGTAGTTGGCTAAATGAAGACTTATTGATTTTGCTATTTGACGATTTATAAATGCCATTAGAGAATACTTCTATCAAATATACTATATTTTTTAATATACATGATATATATTTTGTAATTGCATGGATAAAATATTAAAACTACATTGTTATAACGTGGGAAAAACGATCCGCCTGGTTCTTCCAGTTGTAGGTTAACCATTTTAATATTTATAAACTTTTTATGTTTATTTTTTTGTAATTTACATAAACTAAGGAAACTAAAACTTTAAGTGAAATACAAAATAAGAAATCATGAAAAAAGCAATTAAATTATTAAGTATTCTGTTCTTTTTTGGAGTAATACTTATGTCTTGCGAAGGGCCTGCCGGGATTGATGGTTCTGACGGTACTGACGGTGCTGATGGAGTGGCAGGTGCAGACGGTACAGCTATATGTATGACTTGCCATAATGCAGGAACAGCATATGCTGCCAAATTTGATCAATTTTACGCATCAGCTCACGCATTAGGAACATATTTTGATCGTACTGGAGATTGCTCTGGATGTCACAGTACTGACGGATATCTAGCTCGTATGGATTTCACTTCTACAAGTGAAATTTTTGACCTTGATTTAACTGAACAATCGGCCATTTCATGTAGAACCTGCCACAATGTGCATACTGCATATGATGCAACTGATTGGGCATTAACTTTTACAGATCAAGTAACTGAAACTATTTTAGGTCTTGATAATACAGATGTTGCTTCAGGTGTATTTGAAGATATGGGCGATGTTAATATGTGTGTACAGTGTCACCAATCACGTAATCCTATAGAGGTACCAAGTGCTACGTCTACAACTGATGTAAACATATCTCATTACTGGGGACCACACCACGGACCTCAGGGAAACATATTGAATTCTCAAGGAGGAGTTGAAGTAGGTACCGGATACCCAACAACAGCATTCAATCCATCAACATCATTCAGTCATGATTGTATTACTTGCCACATGAACGAAGGCAACCACTCATTAGCTTTAAATGAATCTGCTTGTACTTCTTGCCATAGTGACATTGAAGATAAACTTGCTGCAATTCAAGATGAGGTTGAAGGTAAATTAACCAGCTTAGGAAGAACATTAGCAGCATTAGGAGGATTAGATCCTGACACTGAAACTGAAACAGTATGGAACGAAACTTTAGGAGAACATGTAGAGACTATAGACACTGTAGGATATCATGCAATGGGGTCAGGATATGGTGGATATGGTGATAATCCAGTTGCTGCTGACTTAGGAAGGTGTGTATTTAACTATTTAATTATTGCTGAAGATCAGAGTTTAGGAGTCCACAACCCTGACTATATTATTACATTATTAGATAACACAATTACATTAGTTGAAACATTATAATAAAAAACAAATTAAATACTATTAAGGAGTTACTTTGTAAAATAAAGTAGCTCCTCTTTTTTTTAAATAATGAAACAAATTTTTTAAGAGAGAACTGTAAGCTTCCCCAAAATCCGCAACGGATAGAAAGCGAAAAAAACTAAATTTGGGAAGCATGAAAAGAACAAGATTTACTGAAAGTCAGATATCAAGATCCTTAAT
>QMPQ01000338.1 GCA_003648635.1 Bacteroidota bacterium
CCACTAAGCGCTTTCTTTACCTTGCTGACAAATCTGAGTTTAAAGAACAAGCTCTTGGTTTGTAGCCAGTTTCCAAGGAGGAACCCGGTAATCTTTTTCTCCCCCTTCATAATGGTACCGGGATCGGCCAGGATAGGATCGCCGGAGAGCCTGGCATAGGCAAGCAAGGTGGAGCCCCGAGGTGCTGCTTTCAGCAGGATGGAACTCTGGCTCCCGGTCACTGCATCCAGGATCAGAGTGGCCCCCAGCTCTTCAGCCAGCGTCTTTAGTTCTTCTTCAAAGGATCCTGAACTGCTGTTCAATACATGGGTGGCACCCATCTTCCTCAAGGTCTCAATTTGTTCTTCCTTTCTGACAATATTAATCAGAGGAATCCCCTGCCTTAAAGCAAGCCTGACCAGCATCTTTCCCAGCGAGCTGGCGGCAGCATTGTTGACTATGGCCCGGTGCTTTCCTTCCCTTGCAAGCTGCATAAAGGCCATGGCAGTCATTGGATTAACCACCATCATCGCTCCCTGTTCCTGTGAGATATGTTTTGGCAGAGGAACAACCCTCATGGCAGTTGTCAGCATATACTCAGCCCAGGTTCCATCCCCACCGGGATTGGGTGAACAGGCCACCCTTTTTCCCAGTCTGAGTCGCGGAAAGACACCGCTCCCAGCTTCCACAACAGTTCCGCTTCCCTCCAGACCCGGAGTAAAAGGGTAGGAGCGCTCCATGTAGCCTCCAGCCAGTAAGGCCAGGTCCGAAGGATTGATAGGAGATGCATCCATTTTTACCAGCACCTCACCCGGGCCGGGACGGGGTACTGCCAGCTGTTCAAGTTTAAGTGCGCCGTCCGGTTGATCTTGCCTGATTGCAGACATCTGTTCCGGAATTTTTATTCCTCTTGCTTTCATACTAAGGATTCTGCTATTTTTCTTGCAGCTTGATTTACCTCTACTTCGTCAATTTGTATTATGCGACTGTCAGGGATATCCCAGCGCTGAATCACCTCTTCAATCAGCTTTTCCCGGACACTCCAAAGCTGCACTGGAACCGAAGTGCTACTTAAGAATTCAAGGATTTCCGACCAGCCGGATCCCTCCAGTTCCATGGGGCCCACCTCATCGATTACCACCACCTGGGGCTCATCCGGCATGATTTTACGGATCCACTCCATACCCTGGATGAAAGCATCCGGATTGAACCAGAACCTTCTGTATTTAAACCATCCGGCCGTCTCTTTTGTCGATGCCATTGGTATCTCAACTCCAGATAAGATATTCTTTAACTTAAAGCCTGAGCGTTCTCCGGATTCAAAGGTACCTGGAGCGAGGAATCCACCAACACTTAATCCTCTCTTCCTTAGCAGCTCGGCCAGCTCAATCAGGTAGCTTGTTTTTCCACCCTGGATAGTTCCGGTAATCAGGAATATGTTCTGTTGTTGCGCTGCATTACTCATGGAGCGATAAAAATACAATTACATCACGGTTTATCAACATAAAAATAGGCAGTGGCGAGAATCCCCGAGCGTCTGGAATAAGTACGCGGAGCGATATGGACTATCTCCCCGTAGGCGGACATAAGCTTGAACATACTTTTCACAGTGAACTTATTTACATGCTGCGGGTGGCGATCCCGGATCCCTTTAACCGGAACAGAGATCATCATGACACCTCCCGGCGCTGTCTTGGCCCAGAGCTGGTCCATGAACTGCCTGTACTCGGTAATGTGTTCAAGCACCTGTATGGAGATAAGCATCGGGATGGACTCATCTGGAATATTCTCCAGGCTGGTATGGTATTCGAAGCTGTTTCCCCGTTCATCCTTCTCTCCCAATAGCTCATTCTTAACAAAATCCAGAGAGACTTCGCTGTGATCGACCAGGATAAACCTTGTGTTTTGAGTTAAGCCGGAAATGAATTTCAGATTACCACCCAGTCCTCCTCCAAAATCGAGCACTGCATCTGCTTTTTCAAACAAGGGCATAAATTTGAGCAGGTGATCACCATCGGATCGGATTTGCTCCTGATCGATATTTTTCTTGTAAATATTTTCCCAGTACTGTTTTGTGTTGGGATTCAGTAGTTTTGCTATTTTACTCATCCTTATTTTTCTTCAAAGTATTTTCTGCAGCCTCTCTGATAAGATCCAGAGACTTGTCCACATCACCCTCCTCCACATAGGTCTGCCCGATAAGCATCCTGATAGTAAATAGCCCATCTATCCTGGTATGGGTCAGGAAGAGCTTACCCTCTCGGTTGATCTCTTCCAGAAAGGCTTCATTTAGTCGGTTCAGTGCATCCGGGTTCTCTATTTCCTTGGGTTGCAGTCTGAAGCAGGAGAAGTTCAGGAAGGGCTTCAGGGGAAGGTGCATACTATCTATCTGCTCCAACGCCCGTGAGAAGTTAATGTTCATTTCAATATGAGCCCGGAGTTTCTCACGTATGCCCTCCAGCCCGAAACTTCGGATAACAAACCAGAGTTTTAGTGCCCTGAACCTGCGGCCCAGGGGAACACCCCAGTCCCGGTAATCGTTGACTGCTCCCCTTGTTTTGGTCTTCAGATACTCGGGCAGGATCTCAAAGGTTTTAATCAGCAGTTCTGCATCTTTTACCAGGTAGACCGAACAGTCGAAATTAGTGAACATCCATTTATGTGGATTAAAAACAAAGCTATCGGCCTGTTCTATCCCTTTAATCATCCACCGATATTCAGGAAGCAGTAGGGCAGTGCCGGCATAGGCCGCATCCACATGCAACCAGATCCCATATTTCTTGCATATTGCTGCAATCTCTTCCAAGGGGTCCACTGCAACAGTGCTCGTAGTGCCAATAGCTGCCACGACCGCGCAGGGTTTCAAGCCTGCATCAAGATCCTCCTTGATCCTTTCCTCCAGCTCTGAGGGATCCATTCGCATCTGCTGATCCACCCCGATTTTCACCAGGTTTTTTGTGCCGATCCCACAGACTGCCACTCCCTTTTCTATGGAAGAGTGGGTCTCCTTAGAGCAGTAAACCCGGAGATTTGGTGGTACCCCCTCCTCATTGGAACGGAACCCAGTGGCCACCTCTCTTGCGGTGATCAGGGATACCAGCGAAGCTGAGGAAGCGCTGTCCTGTATCACCCCTTCAAAAGATCCGGGCATTCCCATGGCATCGCGCAGCCATTCCATCATGCGCTGCTCAAGTTCTTCAGCAGCCGGGGAGGTTTCCCAGATCATACATTGCGCCACCACGGCCGTGGTGGGGGTTTCGGCCAGGAATGACTCCACCGAAG
>QMPQ01000339.1 GCA_003648635.1 Bacteroidota bacterium
ATAAAGCAAAATACAATGGCGAGTGGATAACTGTTTACAATAAACATGGTTTTATTTTTTGATGTTTGATTCGTTATTTTGGTTCTTCAGAAACAAGTTCGTGAAAGCGACTACGGAAAACAGTATTATACCTGACAAGCACCAAATAAGGCAGTGAGATCAGATACAGTAAAAGAGATAAGGCAAGGGCCCCTATGAAAATAGTGCTCGGACTTCCTGCCATGTCGGACCAGGGCCCAGCCACCTTAGACATAGCAAGGACAATTAGATAAATACCAAGAACCTGGAAAAGGTAAAGGCTTCCAAAGTAAATCAGATTAAACCTGGTCCGCATGTATTTTTTCCTTACTAAAAGCAAAGTCACTATAAAGGCAATAAACCAGGTGAAAGCCAGTAAGGAAGTTCCGATCAGGGTAATCTTTGTGGAGGCCAAAAACCGGCCGTCAGATGCTCCCATAGCTCCAAGGAAACCCACTATTACCAATACCAGAAGGGTTACTCCTATTTTAGCGGGCCAGCTCTCCTTCTGTTCAGGAGCAACAAGCAATAAAACAGCCATTGCGGCAGAGAGCGATTGAAGCATTACGATGATATTCACCGTTCCCAGCAGGTCGGGTGAAATCGCACTCCTGGCCAGTTCCAGCACCAGGTACAAACTGGCAAATGGAATCAGCATCATGGCTGCTTTCAGATTCCTGTTCCTTTTCATGACCAGAAGCACCAGCAAAAGCAGGATCACGGGTGCCCATTTAAACATGGGAGAACCTTTGATCATGGATAACTCCTCCCTGGTAAAGCTCACTTGCTCGGGCTCCCCGGCATTCCAGCTCTGCTCCAGTGGACCAGTCCTGGGATCTTCCACCGGGATCACAAGCATCGCGTTTCCTTCCACATCGTTTTCAAGCCTGCCCCCGGCACGTGCCAGAATCTGTAAGGCAAGTTTTTCAGATACATCCAAAAGCTCCGGGAAAGTGAAATTGGTGAAACTGAATTTGGTTTCCCTGTCCAATGCTGACTTAAAGCGCTCTGGTACAGCTTCCAGGCCCAGGGCTGTAAACAGGATGCCAGCTGCATTGGATGGATTGCAATCCGAATCCTGACCACATCTCATTGAAATCACAATGGTTTGATCCGGATCTCCTTCTCCGTATAAAAGACCCATCACAATATAAGCACCGTTGAGCTTGGCATCGATGTTTTGCTCTGAATCCATGGACGATGCAAACTTCCGGTATTCGGGATTCTTATGGTACTTTTCATTGATCAGCTCCCAGGTATGCTCCCAGTCATTCGGCATTTCTTCATGCCATCTGAGTACATCCCTGACCGCTTCCGCATATTGGCTCTCTGCCGGAATGTACTTTAATCCCTCTTCCACAATTTTCCTGGGATCGCTTTCAAAAAAAGCTATGGAATACATGGCACCCACAAATTGACCGCCGTAAAGTCCATCCCCATAGTTCATTATCCTCCCGAAAGTCTCCCCTAAGAGCACAGCCTGGTTGGGTAGACCTGGTGAAATAAGACCAGAATAGTCAGCCTCAATCTGGTAGTCGATGGCGTCTGCGTTAGGGTTGTACTTGGGATGTCCTGAATTTGGAGGAGCAATACCTTTCCTGAGATTCTCCCTTCCAGTCCGGTTCGCCACCCATAGCAGATAAGAGCTATTAGCAAAGTCTATTCCTGCCTGCTTGATCGATACATCAATCCCATACTCGAGCAAAGACTGCAGAAATGTCATCTCCACATACATGTCGTCCTGATTGAAGACATTTATCATTTCTGAATCCCAATCTGGAACCTCATTTTCCGGAATGGTCTCACCTACAAATTGAAACTCTGTGGGAGCCCCCCATCCTACTCCGGCCATCTGCCCGATCCATCCTGCCGTCATCCTGTCACGGTATTCCTCCAAGAGAATCCTCCGTTCACTCAATGAGTCACTAAGAGGATTAGCCAGCAAGGATTGAAATCCCAAACTCAAAATCATGGTCAACATAGCGATTGACCTCTGATGAATCAAATAATTAAGAGTCCTTCTCATAATATGTATATCTGTCGGTTTTAACTGATTTCCTTCCTGTGTGGAATAGAGGGTATTGCCCCAAACCTGGTTATAGAGATTGAAGCAGCTTTATTTGCAAATCGAATGGCTTCCTCAAAGTCCTTACCTTCAGATAAAGAAACAGTTAACGCAGCATTGAACACATCTCCCGCTCCTGTAGAATCGACTGATATAGTGGGAATAGCAGGAATCCACTTAGGGGTTCCACTATAAAGCAATACCCCTTCGCTCCCCAGGGTAATAATTACATGCTCCACTCCCAAACCATGCAAAACTTCAGCAGCTTTCACAAGGGATTCATTATCTGTGATCTTCACTCCGGAAATAGATTCCGCTTCAATCTTATTGGGTGTGATAATGTGGAGTTTTCGGAAAAGATCTTCAGGAAGATCAGCTGCCGGTGCCGGATTCAGAATTACCTTCTTCCCTTTTTCTGATGCCAGATTAACAATATGCGCCACAGTTTCAATTGGGATCTCCAACTGAAGCAACACAAAATCAACGAACTCCCATTTAATATCTAAATTATCTATGTCCGACACACAGAGGCTACTGTTTGCTCCGGGAGCCACTACAATGCTGTTCTCCCCACTTTTATCTACCATAATCACAGCAACTCCTGAAGGTTTCTCCTCATCGACAAGCATCCCCCTGGTATCAATTCCTTCCTCTTTAAACAAAGAGACCGTTTTATCTCTGAATGCGTCTCTGCCAGTCTTACAGACAAATTGAACATCTCCCCCAAGCCGCGATACTGCGATAGCCTGGTTTGCTCCTTTCCCACCGCTATTCATGAAAAAATCTCCGCCAAGAAGTGTTTCTCCCGGTAGAGGAAATTTATTGATCTTTACAACCAGATCCATATTGGAACTCCCTACTACTAAGATTGATCTGCCATCCGTCATTTCATTCCATTTAGTTTGCACTGAGTTTATTGTTGAGCTTTCTAACTTATTCCGCTTCTATAATTCATAATACAAAAAACCTGGAAGCACCTGCACGGGTACTCCCAGGCTTCTAACCAAAACTACTGTAGCGTGTTACAGCCAAAAGAAACAAAATAAGCAATAGATACTTCTGGCTGTTCATTATAAGTGTTTACTTGTATTACGGAACAAACGTTTGCGCTAATGTACAGTGTAAAATCCATAATTCAAATTTATTCCTGCCAGTTAATGTCTATTTCCTGTGAAT
>QMPQ01000340.1 GCA_003648635.1 Bacteroidota bacterium
GCTTTTTCATCCAGGTTGTTCAGAATATAAGCACGTTGTGTGAAGTCGTAACCTTCGGAGCTAAAATCCCCCCTCACTATTTTCAGAGCTGGTGGCTGTATCCAGGATCTGGAAAGGGTGGCAAGTTCTTCCGGGGTCTGTTTTGAAGCTCCGTACATCCAGCTTGACCAAAAAGTCCGGGACGTTTTTCCTTTGTCATTTTCGACCATTTTTATGGCTCCCTCACTACCACTTTCTCTGGCTCTGATGATGTTACCTGCTTCGTCGTGAAAAGGAGGTCCTCCCCAGGCAAGAGAAAAATGAGAAGGCCTGTCTGCGGCCTGACAATATCGTCCATCTGATAAGTTTTGAGCTACTGGCCAGTGGTTCCACCAGGGAAAATGAGACACCTCAAGACGCTGTTCAATTCCAAAAACCTCCATATTATTTTCCCTCTCCAGAATGGAGAAAGGTTTATATTCAGATTTTAAATTCACAATCTGAACAACCGGATTTTCGGGATTCTCCCCCTTCTTAAATATGGGGGCACCATTCGCCCATGAGTAGGTGTGATTTTCTCCCTTCATGTTTACAAGCGTCATCGCCTCAAGATGCACATTGTCTTCCGGTTTTGTTCCGGGCTGACAAAGCACGATGGACTCGGAAGGCGCTAGCGGATCGCCGGAAGTTTGTTGAACCACTTTCCTGACTCCAATTCCGTCGGGAAAAAAAGTATAATACTCATCAACGCAATCCGACCATCCGGTTTTTTCATCCACCTGGGAGAATTGATTTCTCACATTCACAGGGATATATCTCCAGTGAACAACTACCCTGGCCGGTGTATTTTCGATAATACGAACGTGCGAGTAATTGCAATGCGGGTCGATCATGTGTTCGAAACAGCCATTTATGGTATCAAAATACTCGGCACTCTGGTCGGCCATCCACTGCCCGTTTTCCATAACCCATGCTGGTGAATACCGGGTACCTCTCCAAAACACAACGCGAATGGGCGAATCATCAAACTGAACGACCACATCGGCATGATCCCCAACCCTGAACAGGGCATCCCATTCATCATAATATTTCAGTTTGGTATAATATGCACCAAACTTGCCCGGACCTTCTGGTCCGCTGGGCATCACTCTTTCCTGAATATCAGGAGGCAAGAGGTCCCCGTACTTTTGTGATTTTTTTTGTATTGACTTTTGCGACAGCGCTTCATCATACATTCCTATTTCATCAAAAATGCCATCAAATGAGTACCAGGAAGGCATTGTAGCATAGGTTCTCACCGGATTTGATGGCGTCACCTTTTCACGGTTCATACCAATTCGCAAATCGCTTTCAGGGGCAAAAACAGGATTTCCCTCAACTTTCAGCTGACCGGACAAGTCCCCGTTGATATAGATCCTGAATCCCATGTTTTTATCATAGGTCGCTGCCAGGTGAATCCACTCTTTCAGCTCTATTCTCACTTCCGTTTCGCAACGCTGCCAGACACCATCCACTGAGGCAAATATTCCAACCTGGCCCTGGGGCCCTACTCCAAAATAAAAACCTGCTTCCTGGTCTTGTTCCTGGGCAAGTATCGGACACCAGTTCCATGGATAGGTAGCGGCAGCAATCCAGGCTTCAAAAGTAAAGGAATCACCAAGCTTGGGAACCATCTCCGACTTACGGATGACACGAGTTGTAAAGCCATCCAATTTCAAAGCGTTTCCATCCGGCCCATTTACCAGCTTGAAATTTCCGTGTACTGAATCTTCCACACTGGAAACTTTATCCCTAACGATTCTTGAGTCACAGGCATTAAAATCCCATGATGCTACAGGTTTTATCTCGTTAGTGCTTTCAGAAGTTGCTGCACTTTGGGCAAAAGAAATGTGAAATATTGCACTGAATAGAAATGCCATGAAGAATTTTTGCATGTTGTTGTTTTTTATTGTGATAAGATTCATTACTGGTTTTGTTGATAATCCGCCCCTGTCAAACTGTTTAACACGGATTCCTGCCATTCGCGAAGCTGAGTCTGCATTTCCTCCACAATTTCAGGATGCCTGTCAGCCAGGTTATTTGTTTCTCCCCGATCATTCTGAATGTCATACAACTCAAATCCCTCTTTATTGGGCGACTGCCCTTCAAGCACCAGCTTATACTGATTTTTCATCATCGTACGTTCTCCGGTAAAATCAATTTCCGAAACCTGGTCATATTTGTAATTACGGAAAGTACGGTTAAATTTCCCATTCAGCATTTTTACTAGAGGAGTGGTTCCTTCCTGGAGTATTGGATCGATATAGGCTTGTGACGATTCATTTATCACTTTGCCCTCATTAAAACTCCAAAAAAATAAAGGCTTGTTACGTTGTTTTGCTGGATCATTAAAATACGGGACAAGGCTGGTTCCGTCAAGAGGCCTTTCGGGTAAAGGCTGTCCGGTCATTTCAGCCAGGGTCGGCAAAATATCAGTGGTAACCGAGATAACTGATGTTGTTGCAGGCTCTTTTATTACTGCAGGCCATTCCAATACTCCGGGGACTCTCACACCCCCTTCATACATAGTCCCTTTTTGACCCCTGAGTGTCATTGCTGTGCGAGCTGCGCTTGGCGGAGTGCCATTGTCGCCACAATACCAGATCAATGTGTTTTTCTTTAAATCGTTTTCTTTAAGGTAGGATCTTAATTTGCCGATCGCCCTGTCCATCGCTGTTATTTCAGCATAACGCTCCTGTAAAACATCCCGAAGCGGCCGGTTCACCCTTTTCCCCGTTTCGTTGGATGTGAGGCCTACTTCAATATTACTCAAGCTATCGGGAAGGTTTTCATAAAGTGACAGATCCCCCGGTAATCCGCTGTAAGGCTCATGAGGCGAACCAAACCAAACTACTGCCAAAAAAGGTTTATCCTGTTTTTCTGACTTTTGTATAAACCTAATAGTTTCATCGATAATAATTTCAGAACCCTCCCCTTCTATTCTCTGCGGAGCTTCTCCATTTCTTGACATGACCGGGTTTAGTTCAAAAAAGTTATCATGTGAGAACCATTCATCAAAGCCCATGGCTCCGGGATTTGTTGGAGATTCTTTTTTTACCGGCCCCAGGTGCCATTTTCCAAAATGAGCACTGGCATAGCCGGCCTTTTTCAGAAGGTGTGCAATGCTAATCTCCTCCGGACGAATCGAATAGCCTGGCGTAAATGTTCCATAACGATTTGGATGTCTGCCCGTTATAAAACTACCCCGGGTTGGCGAACAGCTCGGATGTCC
>QMPQ01000341.1 GCA_003648635.1 Bacteroidota bacterium
CCAATAAACCAGCCATCGGTATAGTTCTGTGTGGTTCCGGTCTTCCCTGCAATATCAGCTAAAATACGGTATTTCATGCGTAATCCAACAGCTGTACCATCGTTTACAACCCCTCTTAACATTTCGACCATCAGTTCTGCATTCTCAGGATTGCAAATGGAAATTCCCTCAGCATCTGGGTTATTTCCCTCCAATACCTTCCCATTTCTGTCTTCAATCCGTGTTACATAAAGCGGAGTCTTAGCTACTCCCTGGTTGGCGATGGCCTGATATACTCTCATCATTTCATAAAGCGAAACAGCTCCCGTACCAAGAGCCAGGGAAGGTACTGCAGGAAGCTCGGATTCTATACCCATATTTTGAGCCAACTCCAGCACGCTGTCAATGCCTACCTGCATCAGCAGTTCAACACTAATAGTGTTTACGGAGTGGATCATGGCTCCCTTCATGGAATAGTACCCCCCATAGCTGCGATCTGCATTTCTGGGAGTCCAGTTATCAAACTCTTCATATACAATACTGTCATTGGGATAGTAATTACATGGAGCGATTCCCTGTTCAAGAGCTTCAAGGTAAACCAGGGGTTTGAATGTAGAACCGGTCTGACGACTTGCCCTTACATGGTCATATTTAAAATATTCATGGTCGATTCCGCCCACCCATGCCTTAATTTCAGCCGATTTTACATCCATGGCCATAAATCCTGTCTGCAAAAATTTGAGATAATGCTTGATAGAATCCAGGGTATTATACTCTTTCTCCTGCAAGCCTTCCCAGCTGAAAACCTCCATTTTCCGGGCTGCCTCTGATGCCATTCCAGGTCTTTGCTTTCCATCATAATTGATTAGCAACTGCTTTTCTGTTAAGCCCTTCCAAAGTT
This sequence comes from Bacteroidota bacterium, assembly GCA_003648635.1. Taxonomy (GTDB): domain Bacteria; phylum Bacteroidota; class Bacteroidia; order Bacteroidales. The sequence continues at coordinate 881 of QMPQ01000341.1, forward strand.
CATCACCTTTCCATTGTTTCTCAAAAATCTCTTGAAGGTGGGCCATATGTGATTTCATTGCCTCCTCGGCATATTGTTGAAGCCGGCTGTCAATGGTGGTATATACTTTCAATCCATCGGTATACAGGTTATAGGGCTCTGACTCGTTTTTATAATGTTCCTTGCACCAAAGATCCAGCTCCCCCCTGATAAACTCTCTGAAGTAGGGCGCAATGCCGGCATTGTGGGGGAGGGGATGGTAGTCAACCTCCAGGGGGATTCCCCGCAGAGAATCAGCTTCTGTAGCATCCAGACGATCATATTTGGCCATCTGAGACAGAACTACATTACGGCGCTTCGTGGCTCGCTCTGGATTCTTTACAGGATTGTATAGATTAGTAGCCTTCAGCATACCCACCAGTACTGCTGCTTCCTCCAGCTGCAAGTCCTGTGGATCCTTGTTGAAAAAACGTCTGGAAGCAGCCTTAATGCCAAAGGTATTCTCCCCAAAAGGAACCGTGCTGAGATACATCTCCAGAATCTCATCCTTGGTATAAACCTTTTCCATACGACGGGCAGTGGCCATCTCCTTCACCTTGTTAACAGGCATGCTGAATGAACCCTTATTGCTTCGCGGATACAGGTTCTTGGCCAATTGCTGGGTCAGTGTACTGCCTCCCCCGGAACCCTCTTTCCTTAGTAGCAGGGTTTTGAAAAACACCCTGACCAGGCTCCTGGTATCAATACCCTTATGACTGTAGAAACGGACATCCTCGGTGGCAACCAGGGCATCCTTAATGGTTTCAGGAATTTCCGACGGTTCAAGATATTGCCGGTTCTGAATGTAATAGGTTCCCATAAGAACACCATCGGCAGAGTATACCTCGGTAGCAATGGGATTTTGTATCTGCTTTAGCGATTGATTATCAGGAAGTTTCCCAAACACACCGCCAAGTACAAGTAGAATAAAGGTTCCCAGGACAAGAAGCAGGCCGGCCAATAGGTAAAGGAAAAACTTCAGGTATTTAGGTATAATTTTATATCTCTCGTACATTTGATTTCTCAATGCTGCTTCCTGATTAAAACTCTCTTTTGACGTGCATAGTATACTTATTGTTTAAAACATAGAGGTACACTAATTCTTAAGAGGACAAATATATAATAATCGTTGTTGGGCCATTTCAGGGTCTTTCCCCTAAGCAACATGAAGTAAAAAAAGTTGAGGAGGAATAAATCCATAATGAGCTTTCCATTCATAGAGACATTGACTACCTTTAAATCTTCAATATCGTAGATGAATAATTCGAGTGGCAAAAAACCGCCTGCAAAGAGCAAAGGTTTATTTACAGACATACTGTATTTTCTGTTGCACAAGCCAGAGAAAGCTACCCTGATCAAGTATAAGACTGATGAGGAGCGGGATGAATACAACCAGCGAATGTCGCAGCGAACCGGTATTAATCCAGACAAGTATTCAGTTCTGAATATTCATAAAATTGGTGTTAATGCTCCTGTGAGTTATATATTCAACGAACTCTTAGAATGGAACGGCGATTCAACCTGCTGGCCTAATCATATAGCTAAAGTTGACCGAATTGACGATGACATTAAAAGGATAAGGATTCACCCATTTGGATGGAAAAAATATCCTTTCAGGTTCATGAAGAGCTTCTGTGGTCTCAAATTGATTCCCTTGTTTTTGCTAAACGCAATAGAGGTAAAAGAGGTCCCGGATGCCTTCGATTTTGACAATGCCCGTTACCTTTTATACGAATGTTCCGGTGGCTATCCAATTGGGGTATATGCTATGTATGTTCGTTCTTCCATTGCTGATATGGGTGAGGTAGCCCAATCGCAGTTAATATTTGCCGTCGGTTTCAATTTTTACGGAAAAGAGGACTGGCAAAAACGCCGAAAGCTAGTAAACAAGATTTGGGAAATCGTTCACAATCGGGTAACAGCCAATGTCTTAAATCGTGTTAAGCAATTGGGTGAGTGGCGTATAGATACTATTCAGAATAATACCTGAGTGCTTTTACTTCTCCAGCTGATTCTCTACAGGAACCAGGCTGGCCAAATGTTCTTCCAGGATAAGCTCCATCTCAAGTATAACCTCCGGGTGTTTTTCAGCAATATTTATTTTTTCTGAAGGATCTACATAGAGGTTGTAAAGAAGGGGAGTTTCATGAACAGTACTTTCATTACTCCCATATTCCGGCTGCGTAATAAAATGGGCTTTGAAATCACCTTTCCTGATTGCATATACCTGTGTGCCACGATAATAATAAACCACTTCACGTGGACTGTCACCGGTTCCTGAAAGGACTGGGAATAGATCATAG
>QMPQ01000342.1 GCA_003648635.1 Bacteroidota bacterium
AATAGGGCAACTAGAATAAGTGTAAACCATTTTGATTTCATTTTATGGCCCTCCTTTTAACTTGTATCAAATTTATGACAAGCAGAGAGCCTTAGTGTCAAGAAATTGTAAAAGTTATGTAAAAGAATGTCTCGGTACATCAGATGGCGAAACAATCATTCCCGGGATAATAATTTCTGCTTTATCTCCTCAAAATCAACTTCCCACATGGTGCTTTCAGGTCGAATCTTCTCTTCTTCCGATGTCTGATATGAAAGCCATTTTCCATCGGGGCTCCATTCCAACGCATATTTAGGTGTATCGGGATTCTCCTCAGCTAATCGAGTAAATTTTTCATCTTCAAGGGAATACAAATAAATGATGGATTTTGTACCAGAATTTCCAAAAAAAGCGATTTGCTTGCCATCAGGACTATACTTTGGAGAAGAAGAATCATCAAGTCCCAAATCCTTTAAAGCGACAATGTGTCTTAATTTTTCACCTGTCAATGATATAACTGAAATCTCACCGTTTGATAGAATGGCAACACTCTTACTATCAGGGCCCCAATTTCCAGTCACGATATCGTTATGCGTAATTTTTGAAATTCCCCCAGTTGCCGGGATCACATGGGCTATTCTTTTGTCTTTTGATATTGTTAAATACGCAATCATTTTTCCATCTGGAGACCAATTTGGCCAAAGTTCGTGTTCTGGGGTATTAGTAATTTGCAGCGGACTTCCTCCCTCTAGCGGTACTATCCAGATATCTTCTTCGTGGATCAATGCTAGATTGCTTCCATCGGGCGACCAGGAGAATGATGTACTGTAAGGGCCACCAGACCAGCCTTCAAAAATTAATCTTGCAGGGCCTGTAGTACTGGCTTTCTCAATTGATAATGGGGCAAGATATAAATCTATGCTATTATCATCCCGGGAAATCCAGAAAGTCAGTTTTGAGAGATCGGGCGAACCCCTTACCGGAAATGGATCACCTTTTAAATTTGTAAGGTCAATTTTTATTGGCAACGGATCCCCTCCATCTATTGGAATTGATTTAAATATATAGTCTCCATTTTTGGTTTTGCTTAGAGCTAAAATTACTTTGCCATCTGTTGACCACCTGGCATCATATACATGATCATTAGGAGCTGGGCTAAAAGAAGGTCCGCCAGAAGTTGAAACGGCCTTGAATTGCCATACTTCCTCATAGGATGGGCGGTAAAAAAGCATTTTTCTACCATTCGGAGTAAATCCAATAAAATCAGAGACCTGGTCAGGAGACTTAATCTTGTAACTTTTATGACGGTCCATTGAATAAAGATTACTAGCTCCAGCTATTGTGTATATCAACCATTTACCATCGGGTGACCATACTGGAAGAAGGCCATTTTCTATAATCATTTTTGTTTCATTGCTTTCTGTTGAAAAAAGGAAGATGGACCTGTTATTTACGAAGGCTATGTTTTTACTATCAGGTGACCACACCGGAGATTGTTCATGTCCCTCAAAATTCGAAACAGGTTTTAGTTCGCCATCGGAGATTGAAATGGTCCAGATGTTATCAGTGATGATTTTGTCTCTACGGCTAAATGCTATTTTCTCTCCGTCGGGTGACCAACTTATGGGATGTTGAAACTTGTAGTTTCCTTTCACCAGAATTACAGGAGGTCCTGCGGACTGACCTGTTTCTGGCGAGACAGGTACCATCCAGATGGCACTGTCGGCATAAAAAGCGGCCTTTTGCATATCAGGGGAATATACTATCCGAAAGGCATCCTTTTCAACCAGAGCGAAAGGATCTGATCCATCGACAGGGATAATCTTGTTCTCAAATACCAGAAAACGACCATCTGGTGAAATACCTGACCACCCTGTAGTGTAGCGTATCAAATCGTTTTTTCCTACAAAAGCGTTGATTTTGGTGTAAGTAATCCCAGTTTCCGGATCCACAAAGGTATCTTCATCGGGATTGATTAATGCTGCTCCCTGGTTATTGTCTTTCTCCATCGCATACTGTACCTGGGATAGCATGAGTTCGGTGACCGGTGCTATATTACTTTCGGGATTTGCTTCCACTAAATTGGTAAAAGTCGCGAAGGCATCTTCGTATTTCCCTGCCCTGTACAACGAGTGCCCGATGCTATATTGTGCATTCATCGCCAGCAGGGTATTGGGTCTGAGGGTGATGGCATCTTCATATTCCTTGATGGCATCTTCATACTCCCACATTTTAAACAGTTCGTTCCCCTCTTTCATGTGCTGTTCAGCTTTTGTGTTGAGTTCAGCTACATAAGCATCCAGACTAGTCATTCGTTCTCTTGCAATGGCTGCCTCTTCTGCCTGCTCAGGATATCTATTGATTACATCCCGGTATGCCTGCCGGGCCTTTTCCGAACCCAGTTTTTCGTAACACATTCCCATATGCAATAATGCTTTAGCCTTTAAAGATTGATCAGCATCCTGGTTTTCTGCTAATTGATTATAGATATCAATCGCACCCTGCAATTCCCCCCTGGCTTCTTCCAGATAGAGCGCTTTTTCATAAAGCTGACTTGCAGTTTGCTGAGGGAATAGTTTATGACTGGACAGGAAAAGTCCTGCCATCAATAAAGTGAGAATTATAGTAGTCTTCTTCTTTGTTTTCATCTTATGCCCTCCTTGTTTTGTTAAAAAGCGACTGTTCACCTTTTTATCAAATTTATAATGATCCACAAGGAGTTATGTCAAGGAAATGTGATGATCTGGTGATGATTCGTTGATGTCCGTATTTATTATGCTAGTTTGAAAGTTTATATCCAACACCCCTGACACTTAAGATGTATTTAGGATCTGAAGCATCGTCTTCCAGTTTTTTCCTGATATTTCCAATATGGCTGTCAATGGTTCTTTCAGTAACCACCGTATTATTTTCACCCCATACCCGGTTCAGAAAATCTTCCCGGGTTACCACCTCACCTTTTTTTTGATAAAGTAAACTCACCATCTGAAACTCAAGGGTGGTGTACGTTATTTCCTTCCCTCTTTTTAATGCTTCATACTTTTTCAGGTCGAACTCTGTTTCTCCGATACAGAACACAGTACTTCCCGAAATGGGCTCAGCAGACCTTCTCAGCAAAGCATTTACACGGGCCAATAATTCCCTGAGACTAAATGGCTTAGTAACATAATCATCTGCACCTAATTCCAGGCCCAACACCTTATCAACCTCCTGGTCCT
>QMPQ01000343.1 GCA_003648635.1 Bacteroidota bacterium
AGTGGAACATGATTATATCCCCACCTTTGGTATTGAACTTTCTGAAGGCCGAAATTTCAGCATTGATTTTCCCGCTGACTCTGGCAACTACATCTTAAATGAGACAGCAATACAGAAGATGCAAATCGATGATCCAATCGGAAAAGAATTCACACTCTGGGGTATGAAAGGAACAATAATCGGTGTGATGAAAGATTATAATTTTAAATCGCTTCATAAAGAGATAGATCCCATCTGTTTGCGCAATTTAAGGTCAGATGAAAAAATGTATGGCTATAGTTTTATTAAGCTGGAAGGAAGTGATGTTAGAAAAACAATCAATAATATTGAACGAACCTGGAATAAACAATACCCCGCCTTCCCCCTTGAATATTCTTTCCTTGAGGAGGAGTACTCCGATTTGTATTTATTTGAAAGCAGAATGCGTAGTCTGTTTGCTCTTTTTGCAGCACTTTCAATTTTTCTATCCTGCCTGGGATTGTACGGTTTATCCTCTTTTATGGCAGAAAGAAGAACAAGGGAGATAGGGATCAGAAAAGCCATGGGGGCCACATCCTGGCAAATTGTTACCCTGTTTTCCTGGGATGCACTTAAATGGGTTCTGATTTCAAACCTGATTGCCTGGCCCATTGCCTGGCTCTATATGAATCATTGGTTAAAAGATTTTGCTTATAAGGCAAGCATCAGTCCCTGGATATTTTTGCTTTCTGGCTTCATTGTACTTCTGATCTCATTAATTACACTGAGCTTCCAGGCAAAAAAGGCAGCCCGAATCAATCCGGCCACAACCATCAAACAAGAATAAAGCAGAAGGCTACTTCCCACAAAGGTTGATGAGTCGCAATATGCATATATTCCAATAGGGAAGTAGTGACACTTTCTTAAACTTTCTTCATGTCATTTCCCATATTAGAAAAATTAAAGGATTTCTAATTCCTTTCTAGTATCTATCATGTATCATTGTATGATATTCAATAATTAGTGCCTGCAAGAAAACTTTCAATTAATTGATTTGCAGCTATTTATTGTTGATAACTTGTTTGAATCTACCATGGTTTTCCCTTGGTATTTTTACCGAAAATGCAGATATTCAATGCATTAAGCAATTGAGATTCGCATATTTCTGGTAACCCATCAAACGAGGTTCAAAAATGAGAAAGAGATTCGATCAGCAATTTGTACTTGGACGACTACTTATTAATGAGACACCCATTACAACCGGCAAGCGAGGAGGCGCCCTTCCTAAATTAACCGCAGCCCTAAAAGAGATTTACATCACCCCTAAATGGAACGAGCGTGTTTTTGAGATACTGGAAGAAAAAATCTTGAAGGGCAAGAAGCAAACCGGACGTCCAGGGATGGATCTATGGCAGGTATTTGTATTGTCGCAGGTACGTTTGTGCCAGAATATCAGTTATGACGACCTTTACCACATTGCAAATTACGACAGTCTTATCCGTCAGCTCATGGGTGTTGAGAGTGGATTTGGTTACGAGAAGTATAAGTTTGAATATCAGAACATTTTTGACAATGTATCGCTTTTGGATGATGAGACCGTACGGAAGCTGAACCATGTTATCGTTGAGTTCGGGCATGAAGTATTTAAAAAAAAAGAGGTGGAAGCATTATGCTTAAAGACTGATAGTTTTGTGGTAGAGAGTAACGTGCATTTTCCAACGGATTACAACCTGATATGGGACAGTGCCCGTAAAAGTCTTGACATAGTAGACAAGTTTTTGGAGAAGTATTCCTGGATCCCGGATTGGAGGAAGAAAGCTGAGTGGTACCGCCAGCTGAAAAACTTGATGAGGGCCGTTGGCAAAGCCTCATCATCGGGAGGGAAAGGTAAAGAAGAAAGGATAAAGCGGGCAGCAAAGCATTATTTGACAAAAGCGCGGGCACTACAGGAAAAACTGTTGGACTCAAGATTTCCTATGATAGATGAGATGGATGCATTGCTTATTACTATTCTGATTCGGTATATGGATTTTCTGGACAAGTTTATTGATCAACTTGACCGAAGGGTATTACAAGGGGAGAAAATCCCTCATGAGGAAAAGGTGTTCTCCATCTTTGAGGAATATACCGAATGGATCAACAAAGGGAAATCACACCCCAATGTAGAGTTGGGAAAGATGCTGGTCATTACTACCGATCAGTACAACCTGATTGTTGACTATCGGATCATGGAACATCAATCTGACTCAGAGATGGTCAGGCCTATAGCAGAGGAGCTTACCTCACAGTACAATATCCTAAGCTGGAGTTTTGACAAAGGATACTGGCACAAGGATAATAAGGCGCTGTTGGAAGAGCATGTTGAGAAAGTAGTCATTCCCAAGAAGGGCAAGCGCAACAAGCAGGAACAAGAGGAAGAAAGCCAGCGGCAGTTCAAGTTGCTGAGAAACAAACACAGTGCAGTGGAATCAAATATCAATGAGCTAGAACACAGGGGACTGGACCGGTGTCCGGACCGTGGGCATGGTCATTTCAAACGCTATGTTGGCCTGGCAGTATCAGCCTATAACTTGAGACGCATAGGGCAGGAATTGATGGAGATCCAGCGAAAACAGGAGCTGCCTGAAAAAGAGCTAAGGGCAGCAGCCTAAACGCCGACTGAAATATATGTACATAAATTTTTCAACATGGGAGAGGTGTGCCCTGGAGTGTGAAATAATGAGCATATTTGATCCTGTAGCGCCGTTATGAACAGGAAAAAAGCCGGGAAATCCCCGATCCTTTACTTGGCCACGGTACCATGAAGAAAATAGTGAGAGCTTTTGTTATGAAAAATCAGAAAACGTGAGTTTTCTTAGAGGCACTAAATATATATGCAAACAGCAATTGTCACTGGCGCAAGCAGAGGAATTAGAAATTCCTTTGCATTAACGTTTACTGATAAGATGCTGATAATGAAAGAATAGACGAATATTCAGGGGTTTACACTGTTCCTGATCTCTGTGGGAGAGAGTCCCAGTTTGGCTTTAAAAACCCTGCTGAAATAGTAGATGGATTGGAAACCCAGCTCGTAGCTGATCTCTTTGACACTTTTATCGGTGTAGAGCAACATCTCCTTGGCTCTCAACACCTTCAAATCCAGGTGATACTGTACAGGCGGCACCCCCGTGTATTTTTTGAACATTTTCCTGAAATAGGAGTATCCTATGTTGTTCTCTTCTGCGAAA
>QMPQ01000344.1 GCA_003648635.1 Bacteroidota bacterium
AATTATGGAATGCGAATTTATATGAATACCTGTATAATCAGATTATGTATACATTAAGAAATATTGAGATTTAACATCAGCTTGTTTAGTTCCACGAAATTAGAAAGAATTAGCTGCACCAAACGATACTTTAAAGCAGATTCGTTTGGGATTTTATGCACACTTTGTCTAAGATGACCGATGTGGCTCCAACCCGCTCAGACACGAAGTTTGAGGCGATCTGGGATGTGGTTTTCAACAGCTTTGGATTCTCCAATTGTTGACGAATGGTTAATAACAGTTCGGTTTCACTTTCGATGGGGAAGGCCCCGCCCAGAGAGCTAAGTTCAAGCGCTTCGGAAAACTTCGCATGCTCCGGCCCGAATATCACCGGGCTTCCGTAGGTGGCAGCTTCAAGTATGTTGTGAATGCCCTTTCCAAATCCACCCCCCAGATAGGCCAGGGCGCCATACCTGTATAGAAAAGATAGCTTGCCTATGGTATCCACGAGAATCACCCTGCATCCATTGGGGACCTCCTCCTTTAGTTCTGTGTAACGCACACTGCCGGGAAAACGATCCTGAAGACTGCGAATATGACCCTCCGACAGTTCATGAGGTGCAATGATCCAGTACACCTGTTCACCCAGCTCTGAGTATGCATGTGCGAGAAGCTGTTCGTCCTTTTCCCAGGTACTGCCTGCAACGATAATTGGGGAATCCTTACCAAAGTCCTCAAGTGCGGGGTGGCTGAAGGGAGTTTGCTTAAGTTCATGAACCCGGTCGAAGCGCGTATCTCCTGCCACGCTTACCCGGTGGTAAGCGATACCGGCAAGCAGCTTTTCGGAATCCTTATTCTGTACGAATATGTGTGTAAAGAGATCCAGGAAACGCCGGTACCAGCTTCCATACCACCTGAAAAAAAGCTGGCCGGGCCGAAAATTGCCTGAGGCCAGGTAGACCGGGACCTCCTTTGATCTCAATTGTTTCAGAAAGTGGTACCAGAATTCATACTTGATAAAAAAAGCCATCTCTATGGAGAGTAGATCCAGGAACTTATGTGCATTTTTCCTGGTATCGAGGGGCAGGTACATAACATAATCGGCCCCACTGTAATCCTTTCGTTTCTCATAACCCGAGGGTGAAAAAAAGGTGAGCAGAATTTTTCGGCCCGGCAGAAGCTCACGGATTCCTTCAATTACAGGTCGTCCTTGTTCAAACTCTCCCAGCGACGCACAGTGAAACCAGATCACCTTTTCGTCCCGGCCCAGTGCTCCTTGCAATTTCGCATACCAATGCCGTCTACCCTCCAGCCATAACTTTGCTTTCGGGTTCCATGGTGAAATAAGCAAGGCCACCAGCCAGTAGAATCGAATTCCTATATCATATAAGAGCCTCATGATATCTGATCATGATTTATTGTTGGTATACAGGCTCACCAGCCATACTGCAAGGAAAGCCATCACCCAGGATACGAAGCGGACAGAAATCATCGCATCGAGCATGGTAAGTTCGGACCAGACCACGGTGCACACAAAGCCGGTAACCAGGCCTGCTATGGTGCCCTGCCAGCTTACCTTTTTCCAGGTAAGCATCAGCAGGATCAGCGGTCCGAAGGAGGACCCCAGTCCCGCCCAGGCATAAGAAACCATGGAGAAGATTAGCTTATCGGAAGTCAGTGCAATCACAAAACCAATCAGACCCACTCCGATGGTAATCCAGCGACTGGCTTTCAGTAAAGCTCTATCGCTCACATCCCAGAGCAGGGTACGGTGGAACAGATCCTCAATGATAGAAGAGCTGATCACCAATAATTGACTGTCAGCAGTGGACATCATGGCTGCAATGGCTCCACTCACAAATATACCGGCCAGCCATGCCGGCAGCAACTCTTTGGCCATATGAGGCATGAGCTTTTCAATATCATCAAACATCCCCGGTTCATAGAGTCCCGCTCCGACAATTCCTAAAATTAGCGCCCCGGAAAAGGCAGGAATTACCCATGCTATGGCAATGCGTCTGGAGATCTTAATCTCCTCTGCTTTCCGGATGGCCATAAACCTTGTGAGCAGGTGGGGTTGACCCATATATCCCAATGCCCAGCTAAGTCCGCTGATAATTAAAGCAGCTGCAGCCCAACCTGTTTTGCCCCCGGTCCACGAAAGCATCCGATGCCCATCACTTGAGACCAGGTCAGCAAGCGGGCTTGTTCCTTCGTGAATCTCCTTCAGCTCTGCCAGTCCAACCAGTGGTAAGACCACCAGGGTGCCAATCATAATAATTCCCTGAACCATGTCCGTCCATGCCACGGCAAAGAAGCCTCCCATCATGGTATAGAAGATAATAACCACTGCCCCGAGTATCATTCCGGTGCTCTGTTTCAGGCCGAAGGTCACATTGAGAATCTTCCCTGCCCCATTAAACTGGGCGGAGAGGTAAAATATAAAAAAGAAGATAATGATAAATGTGGCTAAGACCCGAATGGCCGCCTGTCCCTTATCAAACCTGGCTGCCAGGAAAGTGGGCAGCGTAATGGCCCCCAACCTTTCGGTCTCTTCCCGCAAGGCCCTGGCAATAAAGAACCAGTAAAAGATAATACCCGATACACAGCCCAGTGCGGTCCAGAATTCCATAAGTCCGGATGCAAAAGCAGCTCCGGGAAGACCAAGCAGTAACCAGGCGCTTTCGCCGGAGGCGCGTTCAGAAAACGCAACCACCCAGGGATTCAGCTTCCGGTCGGCGATAAAAAAGTCCTTATGAGATTTGTTGATGTTGTAGGTGATAAATCCAACCACCAGGATCACCACCAGGTAAAAGATAAAACCAACAAGTGCAAAATTCATGCACTAATATAGAAAAAAACTTGGGAGATCAATTGGGAAAATCCTTTGACCCATTGGGCTGGTATGTATAATCCAGATGGGCCTCACTGTATTTGTTACCTTCCTCCCCCTCCAAAGAGTTTACCTCTTTCACCAACAGCTTCACATAATTACCTGCTGCGGTCAATTGTACCCATACCTGGTAGGCTTCCACAATGCCGCCCGATACAGAAAACTGGAGACCCTCTTCTACAGTGTTATATTCATTATAGAAATCCCGGGCATCATTCAGGTTTGAAAGTTCACCCACCAGTGCAAATCCGTTGGTTTGTCCGGGCGTATTAAAGCTGGACAACTCTATGGTTTCTTGTCCATCAAGCAC
>QMPQ01000345.1 GCA_003648635.1 Bacteroidota bacterium
CAATGTAAACAACAACTGGTACACTAATAAGATGGCCAGCTGGACCCTTTCATATACCGCGGAAGAGTTGAAGCTTTTGGAAAAGGAGAATCCGGAGGCCTTTAAGCTCCTGGAAGAAAAAACGGGATTGAAGCTGGAAGAGGAGAGCAAAGCGTGGAAAGATATCGTAGAGAAGCTCCATTTTCCCTTTGAGGAAAAGTTACAGGTATTTTTGCAACAGGATGAATTTATGGACAAAGAGCAGGTGATGGCAGCTGATTTGGATCCGGCAGAGCGACCCATCAACCAGCATTGGTCATGGGATCGTATTCTGCGTTCCTGTTTTATCAAACAAGCTGATGTCTTGCAGGGGCTTTTCGTTTTTGAGGATGAGTTTGATCTGCCAACCATTAAGCGGAATTTCGATTTTTATGAACCCCGTACCGTACATGAATCCTCTCTTTCGCCCTGTGTACATTCAATCCTTGCAGCCCGCCTCGGTCGGTCCGAAAAAGCCTATGAGATGTACCTGCGTACCTCACGACTCGATCTGGATGATTATAATCATGAGGTTGACGAGGGGCTTCATATTACCAGCATGGGAGGAACCTGGATGTCTGTGATCTATGGTTTTGGAGGAATGATGATCAAAGACGGACTTCTTAGTTTTGAACCAAATCTTCCGGCAGGCTGGAAGGCTCTTTCGTTTAAGATCCTTTATCGCAGACGCACCCTGAAAGTTCATATCGAGAATAAGAGTGTGACTATTGAAAATCTGGAGGGAGAGGGAGTGGATGTTTTCCTGGGAGGTTCCAGGGTACACCTTGACGAAGCTGGATCTGTGATTGTGGAACGCTAAAAAAACCTTACAGGTCAAATCCAAGGCTCATGAGCTGTATTCGCTCATGGATATGGATGGCCTGGAACCCCAGTTCTTGAGAAGCCTTGATATTGTGGATGTTGTCATCCAGGAATAGCGTCTCGTCCGCTTTGATGTGGGCATCATTGAGCACATATTCCCAGGCTTCAAGGTCAGGCTTGTGCCAACCTATCTCATGAGAATAGTATATCTTCTTAAATACCTCTTGCATAGGTTCGCCTGCAACTTCGAGATACATCTTCTCAAACACCTTCACATGCAGGGACGAAGTATTGCTAAGCATATACAAATTATAACGCTTTGAAAGCTTCTTCAACATGGCGATCCGTTCCTCAGGAAAACGGACCAACATAGCATTCCAGGCTTCATCAAATGCCTGATCGGTCATTTCAATGCCTGCTGCTTTCCGTATCTCGTTCCGGAATTGTTCCGTATCCAGCTTTCCTGTCTCATATCTAAAATACAGATCAGTGGTCATTGAGTTGGGAAATTGCATCAGCTCGGCCGGAAAACCCAATTCATAAAATTGTTTCAGGGTGGCCTGAACATTAATATCGAGAATTACCCCGCCCAGGTCGAACAGGATGTTTTTAAAGTTCGGTGCTTGTCCCATCCATTTTGTATATTCGTAGAGGCCCAAAGATAGAGAAAAACCATAGAGTCATGCGTATCGACGGAACACATTACAGGTCCATTTGGATGGAGGAGGATCCCGGGGTGGTCAAAGTGATCGACCAGCGCTTTTTGCCCTTTGAGTTTCGTATTCTGGAGTTGAGAAGCATGACAGATGCTTATGATGCCATCGCCGGCATGGCGGTGCGGGGTGCCCCACTGATCGGGGCAACAGCGGCTTTTGGACTTTACCTGGCTGCATTCAGAAGCGATCCTCAAAACTGGTGCGAAGAGGTGAAAGCAGCAGCAGAAAAACTTCTTTCTGCCAGGCCTACGGCTGTCAACCTGAGGTATGCGGTGGAACTATTGATGGAAAAAGTCATTTGTGCAGGTTCCCGGGAGTCTATGATCAAAGAGCTTTTACACCTCTCTATTCGTTTTACCGAGGACGAGGTGATTCGGTGCAAAAAGATCGGGGAACATGGTGTAGCTTTAATCAGAGAAATCCACGAACGAACTTCCCAGCCGGTCCGGATACTGACCCACTGCAATGCGGGTTGGCTGGCCTGCATAGACTATGGTACCGCCCTGGCACCCATTTACCTGGCCCACGACCAGGGATATCCGATACAAGTTTGGGTAGACGAGACCCGACCGAGGAACCAGGGTGCCCGTTTAACGGCCTATGAGCTGGGTAAGCATGGAGTTCCCCATACAGTGATTGTAGATAATGCAGGAGGGCACCTGATGCAGTTGGGGGAGGTTGACCTGGTGTTAGTGGGAAGCGACCGGACCACCCGGTGTGGCGATGTAGTCAATAAGATTGGTACCTATCTGAAGGCCCTGGCTGCAAAGGATAACAAGATCCCTTTTTATGTGGCTCTGCCCTCCACCACCATTGATTTTGAATTGACCGATGGCCGGCAGATCGAAATTGAAAACAGGGATGTGGTGGAGATTACCCATATGGAGGGGATAAACGAGGAGACCCAAACGAGCAGTTTATTCAGGATCCTTCCCGAAGGATCTCCAGCTCTTAATCCAGGCTTTGATGTGACTCCGGCTGGTCTGGTTACAGGCTTGATTACCGAGAAGGGCATCTGTGAGGCATCTGAAGCAGGTATTAAATCGCTGTTTTAAAAGTAGTTCAACGATGCGTAAGTCCATCAATATCCTGATCCTTCTTTGCGCTTGCCTTTCCGGGTTTACTCAGGAAACGGATTCAATTGAAATCAGGCGACAACCTTATATTCAGCTAAATTTCCTTACAGGTTCCTTTTGGTCTCGTTCCGAATACCTGGTGGAGCTATTTGAAGCGCCCTACAAAGCCATTGAAGCACGTTTTGGCTACCAGCTAAGCGGTAATAAAATGTGGCATCAGCTACATCGCTATCCAAAAATTGGATTGGGGATGCACTATTCCGATCTGGTGAAGGACAGATCGGATACCATTGTGGGAAACCCCCTTAGCCTTTTCGGCTTTTACAGCAGTCCCCTGGCAAGGTTTGGAAGGTTTACCCTGGCGTCCGACGCAGCGGCAGGATTGAGCTACGCCAGCGTAATACACGATTTTGAAACCAACCCCTATAATGATGTGATCGCCTCTCATATTAATCTTTATTTTCATTTAGATCTGAACATGAACATAAAGCTGACACCGAGCTTAGGAGTCGATCTGGGTTATGGGCTTACTCATTACTC
>QMPQ01000346.1 GCA_003648635.1 Bacteroidota bacterium
GAATTTCAATGGCCTGTTATCAATCGCAGCAGGCAGGCGGAATCCATACTCTACCAGGTTCCTTTTTCTGGAATAGTCACCACCATACATGGCATGAACCTGGGGAAGGGTAACATGACTCTCATCTATAACAGTGATAAAATCGTCCGGGAAATAGTCCAGCAGACAAAAGGGTCTTGTACCCGGCGGACGACCGTCAAAATATCTGGAGTAATTTTCAATGCCCGGACAGAAGCCAAGCTCCCGGATCATCTCCAGATCGTAGGTAACCCGTTCTTCGATCCTTTGAGCCTCAATGAGCTTTTGCTCCCTCTTAAAGAAATCCACCTGTTCCATCATGTCGTCCTGGATCTCATGAATGGCTGACTTGGTTCGCTGTTTGGAGGTGATAAAAATATTGGCTGGAAAAATAACCGCTTCGCTGTGTTCCTCAATGGTATGTCCTGCCACCGGGTGGATGGATTTGATGGAATCGATCTCGTCACCCCAGAACTCAACCCGGTAAGCCAGATCCGTATAGGCCAGGTGGATATCCACTGTATCGCCCCGTACCCTAAAGGTCCCTGGTTTAAACTCCACTTCGTTCCTGGCATACAGGCCATCTACCAGTCTCCTGAGAAAGACATTCCTGCTTAGCATCTCATTTTTCCTGACTTTGATGGTGGAGTTATGAAAATCATCCGGATTCCCGATGCCATACAGGCACGATACCGAGGAAACCACCACCACATCCCTTCTTCCGGATAACAAAGAAGAGGTTGTACTCAGTCTCAGCTTCTCAATTTCATCATTGATGGAGAGATCCTTCTCAATATAGGTATCTGTAACAGGGAGGTAGGCTTCGGGCTGGTAGTAGTCATAATAGCTTACAAAATACTCCACCGCATTTTCAGGAAAGAACTGTTTGAACTCGCTGTACAATTGAGCAGCCAGGGTTTTGTTGTGACTAAGCACCAGTACCGGCCTATCCAGCTCCCTGATCACATTGGCTACGGTGAAGGTCTTTCCCGATCCTGTGACCCCCAGAAGGGTCTGGAATTGCTCTCCTGCATTTAATCCATCCACCAGCTGTTGAATGGCTTCCGGCTGATCTCCTGTGGGTTTGAAATCCGAGGTGAGCCTGAATTCCATCTTACCAGGTGAATTCTACATAAACAGGAAGGTGGTCGCTGGGCCCCCCGTAATATTCAGGTCCCCCGTAGGTGGCAGAGGGAAGGCTTTCTCCATATTTTTCACTGACATAGAGCATCCACTCCTCCTTCAGGATCACTCCGCTTCCGAATCCCGTAGTGAGTCCCCTCTCCTGGTCCAGCAGGTTGTATGAAATGATCACCTGGTCCAGCATGTTCCAGTTTCCCTGGTAATTGTATGTTCCTTTACCCTCGATGTTATGGAGATCATAAAAAAGGTTATAATAGTCACCCATCTGGATATTGCGACGCTTGTTAAGGGCCGAAAGGCCATTTGTAAGACTTCTGTTGGTGGGTTCATCATTAAAGTCGCCCATAACAATCACTTTAAAGCCCGATTCTCTGGCCATTAGCAGATCCATTTGCTTTCGCAGACTAATGGCGGAAAACATACGCTGCCTCTCGGTCTCCTGCTCACCGCCACTACGTGATTTCCAGTGATTTACAAAAATATGAAGACTGGAGCCATCTGGGGCCTTTCCTTTGACATGCAGAATTCCCCTGTACAGGTAATCAGGATCTACCGGATCGTCAATGGGAACATATTCATGCGATTTATATTTGAAAAGATCGGGTCTGTAAAGCAGTGCACACTCAATTCCGCGGGGATCCTGACCATCCTCATGCACGATCTTATAATCTCCTTTTCTTAAACCACGCTGACTGGCCAGATCTTCAAGGACCTTTCTGTTCTCGATTTCAGACAGGCCAATGAGTGCAGGCAGTTCCTTCCCGGGAATAGACATAACAACCCGGGCCAGATCATTTAATTTTTTCTTATATCGATCATAGGTCCATGCTTTTTCCCCGGAAGGAGTGAATTCATCATCTTCAAAGAGGGGCGAATTGACAGTATCATAAAGGTTTTCCACATTATATGAAACCACCAGGAAGGATTTTACGTTCCTCTGAGAGTAGAGGGGCTGTAATGTGATAAAGATAAGTGCAGTCAGAATGGCTATATTTTTCATGGGCATTGGATCTTATACCTTGTAAAGATATTAAACATAATGGGACAAAAACAGGATGAACTGTTAAAGCGAATCCAGAAACTGGTCAGGAAGAACCAGGAGCTGTATGGTAGAAATGTGAAGCTGCAGTTAGCGGCCACCAAGCTTTCGGAGCAGAACGAGAATCTGAAGTTGCGCTTGAAGGATGCCCGGCTGGGGATGAAGGAGGAAAGGTATCAGGAGACCGGGGAGCGGATCAAAAAGTATAAGATGGCTACTGTCCTCTTTGCCTATATCACTGGTTTTAAGCATCTCACCGATAACGACTCTTCCGAGGTGGTGATGGATCAGCTGGATGAGGTACTGATCGAATTCGACCGCATCCTGAAAAAGTATAAGATCCATAAGATCAAGACCATTGGAGATACCTATATGGCTGCGGGAGGGATCCCTGAAAAAAATATCACCAATCCCATTGATGTGATCATGGCAGCTCTGGAGATGAATATATTTCTGAATCAGCTCAGGCGCATAGACGGTAAACGCTACTGGAATCTGAGTCTGGGAATTCATACAGGTCCTGTCACCGCCGCCATTTCAGGAAAGAGGAAAATTACATATGACATAAAAGGAGATACGGTTAATATTGCACACCGCATGCAGGGAGTGAGTGAGAGCGGAAAAATCCTGATCTCGGTAATGACTTATGAGCTGATCAAGGAGTTTTTTGTTTGTGACTATTATGGAAGAATGCCGGTGAAATACAAGGGCGACCTGGAAATATTTGTGGTGAATGGAATCAGACCGGAATTCTCAATGCGTGAACGGGGAGTGATGCCCAATGCCCTGTTCAACACAAAATTCAAACTGATACAGTTTACCGATATCCAGGAGCTTATTCTCGACAGGCTTGAAAAGGAATTGCCACGATACCTGTACTATCACAATGTAAAGCATACAGTGGATGTTGTAACTGAGGTGGAGCTGATTGGCTGGGCAGAAGGA
>QMPQ01000347.1 GCA_003648635.1 Bacteroidota bacterium
ATCTGGAAATTCTCTCATATCAGGCTTATAGGATCCGATTCCTACGACAGTTTTTCCCTTCCACCACCCACCATGGGCGGGAACTACCGGTTGATGGGATCCGGTGGCCGTAATAACGATCTCCGATGCATTGCAGAGCTCCTCTGCGTTTTTACATGGGATTACATTAATCTTGGGATAGAAAGCACTAAATCTTTTTGAAAACCGGGACATCACCTCATCGGAATTATCCATAATCCTGAGCGTTCTAATGTTGCGCTGCTGACAGGCAAAGAGTGCCTGGTGAAATCCCTGTATCCCCAAACCAACGACACCCAGATTGGAGGCTTCCTGAGGTGCCAGGTATTTGATCCCAACCGCTCCTACTGCGGCCGTCCGCATTGCAGTAAGCTTACTTCCATCCATCACCGCCAGAGGCCTCCCGGTCTGACCATCATTTAGCAGCACCGACCCATAGATCATCGGCTCCTTTTTCTGGAGATTTTCAGGAAAAACGGAAACCAGTTTGGTAGAGAAATAGGTGCTCCCAAAACAGGGCATCAGTAAAAGTGTATTGGGACCACGATCCAAGTGCACACGCGGCGGTACCTCAACCACTCCTTGCGCAGTATCTATAAATGCCTGCTCCATTGCTGCCACCCACTTGTCAATCGGGGCTGCCTTTCCAATTGCATTACTATCAAAGCTCTTCATACTACGGCATTAAGGAATCAATTTATGAAATTAATATAAAACTATGATTTTCCATATCTTGTAATCCCATGTGGTCCCTGAGATTAGCCATCCTATTCATCTTTTTTCCCCTTGTGCTCTCCGCACAACATACCGCCTATGATACCCTATCCCGTTTTGATACAATCCCTCCTGGTACAGGGATGTTGAAAGGAACCGGTGATTTTACTTATGAAACAACCGTAGATAGTGCAAACACCCTGGTCATCAACGAATTTCTGGCCAGCAATTCGGGGTTTTTTCTTGACAATTACGGGGATGATGACGATTGGATCGAAATATATAATTATGGAGATGATCCTGTCCGGCTCAATAAACTTTTCTTTACCGACGACCCGGCGGAGCCTCTTAAATGGCAGCTCGATACACTTGTGACCCTGGAGCTGGAGCCGGAAGAGTTTTTTATAATCTGGGCTGATGCAGAACCGGAAGAGGGTTTTCAACATGCATCATTTAAGCTATCCGGAGAAGGCGAATATCTGGCAATATTTTCTGAGGATGGCTCGCTGATTGACCAACGCTATTTTGGAGTGCAAACAACAAACGTCTCCTATGGCAGATATCCCGATGCGGGGCTAAGCTGGAACTTTTTCTCAGATCCGACACCCGGAGCGTCCAATGCTACACCAGGTGTTGGTACTATATTACCAGCTCCGTCTTCGAACCTCACCGGCGGATTTTATAGTGAAGCTGTTATGCTGGCACTTTATGCCAACGTTACAGGGGCCAGCATCTTCTATACCATCGATTGCACCGAGCCGGATACTTCCGATCTCCTTTACCAGGTCCCTGTGGAGATCAGTGCCACCACAATTATCAGGGCAAAACAGATCAAGGAAGATGCCATGGATAGTCCTGAGCTAACGATATCCATCCTCATGGATGAAGTCGATTATGAGAATCCTGTGGTCTCCCTGGTGGCAGAACCCGATGCTCTTTTCGGGACCGGGGGAATCATTTCGGCCAGCAATGGATCCCTGGAAGTAAGGGCTCATATGGAATATATTGAAGGCGGGAGAGCGCTATTTAAAGAAGGTGCCGGAATACAACTCCATGCTCCGGGAAAAGCAAAACCCTACTCACTGAGACTCTTTGCCAGAGCCAGATACGGCAACGGTTGGTTTGATTATTCCTTCTTTAATGAAGAAGGACCGGACAAATTCAAAAGGTTGATATTGAGAAACAGTGGAAATGACAACGTGAACAAAGCTGTTACAAACATCCATTTTCGGGATCCTCTAATTCATACACTGGGAAAACAGAGCAACAGGCACCCCATGATCTCGGAATCGAAGCCGGTAAATGTATTCCTGAATGGCAACTATCACGGTCTTTTTAATCTGCGGGAAAGGGAAGATCGGTATTACATTGAAACTCATACCGGGGTGACAGATAATTATGATTTCATTGAGCTTGAATTTGGCTACTATGGAAATATACACATCATTGAAGGCTCTTACGATCCCTGGCGTGATCTGCTCTCCTTTGTTGATACCACGGGTGACCTTTCTCTTGAAGCAGATTTTAATATCACCAAAGAGATGGTGGACCTGGATAACTTTACCGATTACTGGATTACAGAGGTTTTTGCGGGTAACTATGACTGGTTATCAAACAACGTAAAATTCTGGAAACCTGAAAACGGAAAGTGGCAGTGGCTTTACTGGGATACAGATCATGGGCTTGGACTTGTATATTCCAATTTTGGAAATATAAATTGGAATACCCTGTACTGGTCACTTACCTTTAGTGACCGGGCCTGGGCCAACGGGTATAACAATATCCTGATCCGTAACCTGCTTGAGAATGAGGGATATAAAGAACACTTTATCAAACGGTTTACACAACTGCTCAGTACTTCATTCAGTAAGGAATCAACGCTGCTTCTTTTGGACTCCATGAAGCTTCTATATCAGAAGGATATGCTGATTCATACTCAGCACTGGGGAAGATCCATGTCCAACTGGGAAAATGCCAATCACCTTGTTGAAGATTACCTGTCTCGCAGACCCGATTTTGTTTTGGGTCACATTCAGGATTTTTTCGGGCTCCCGGATCCGGTACCGGTTTCCATCAGGGTAGAACCTCCAGGAGCTGGGACAATCTCCTTTTCCGGACTGGACATAGGATCCAAGGCTGTTGAAGGAAAATTCTTCCCCGGAATGTCTTATCAGCTTCAGTCCAACGCCATCCCTGGATTCTCACTTGACCACTGGAAGCCTTTTCAAAGCACTGAAAACAGCATTGATTTTGAACTGACAGACTCTATGGATATTGTCGCATATTTCCTTCCCTCCGATCAGTCATTTCCCATACAGCTCTGCGAGGTTTATTCCAATAATCGTGAGGCTTATGATGTTGGTGATTGGATAGAGTTTTACTATTATGGGTCA
>QMPQ01000348.1 GCA_003648635.1 Bacteroidota bacterium
CACAGATTCGTACATGGTTTTTTGAACCAGTGCGGCATGAAAATGTCCCGGATCCAGGTTCATTAGCTTCACTTTTCCTTCAACAGGCGTAAACACAGATGCAGAGTCTTTTGTATTGCAAGCGGAAAGTAAGAGGAGGAGTGACACTCCAATTGGCATATACTTTTTTATCATAGAGCAGGTGTCTTAACATTTAGAATTACAGTACATAGTTGGTACCAAAGGGATAGCGCTGGGGTCGTTTTACCAGGGCATTGGCGCTGTCGTTATCGAGGAATCGTTCATGACGGGGATCCCAGTGTAGCTTGCCATCGACCTTCATGGCAATGTGACTTACCAGGCAGGCGGAGCAGGATCGGTGTCCCACTTCGGCAGGAGCCACCGGGTCTCTTCGGGAGCGTATGGCATTGAGCCAGTCCTCGTGCTGCTCTGGGGCTTTGTAAAGATGAATTTCATCAGGACCGATTTCAGACTTCAGGATCTTTGGATTGCTGGCATCCAGGGCCTTCAGTTCAGTATCAGACTGGCTGGGATCGGAGGAAGTGACCGCCACATTTCCACGGCTCACAAAGATCCATCCTTCGCTGCCATAAAACTTTACTCCATTGGGGAAGGTCCCGCTGATCTGCATCTTTACCCCATTGGCGTAACGGGCATGCACCATGAAATCGCCATGTACGTTCCAGAGTCCGGAGCTGGGGAAGCTGGCCTCAGCCTCCACTTCTACCGGTCCGGTATATTCGGTGCCCATGGCCCAGTGTGCGGTGTCCACGTGGTGAGCACCCCAGCCGGTAATCATCCCGGCACCAAATTGTTCAAGACGAAGCCAGCCCGGACGTGAAAAGTCGTTTTGCGGATGTACCCCTTTCTCGGTGTAATATTGTAAGGGAGTCGATCCCAGCCACATATCATAATCCAGGTTCTCGGGTACTGACATGGGTGGCTCCTCATTTCCCCCGGGATCGCCGGGCAATCCTATTTCAATCTTTTCCAGTTCCCCGATGCGTCCGTTGCGCACCAGTTCGCAGGCCCTGTGAAACTGGGGCCAGGGATCGGTGCCCCTCTGCTGGCTCCCCTGTTGGAATATGCTGCCGGTGCGATGGACCGTATCGCTCATTTGCCGGCCTTCCTTAATGGTGAGTGAAGCCGGTTTTTGCAGGTAGATATCCTTGCCTGCCAGGGCCGCCTCCATGGCGGGCTGGGCATGCCAGTGGTCGGGCGTGGAGATGATCACCGCATCGATGCTCTTGTCCTGCAGCATCTCCCGGTAGTCCTGGTAGACCGCCACATCCACATAATTTGCCTTGCCTTTGTCGGCATAGAATTTCTCGATCCATTCCTTACCCATGCCAGCACGTTTGATATCCACGTCGGCTATCGCCACCCCAATGGACGATTCATGCCTGAGGGTTGATGGCAGGTCGTGGCTCATAGCAATACGTCCAAAGCCGATTTGACCGATCCGGATCTTGTTGGAGGGAGCGTTTTTTCCCATCACATGGGAGGGGATGATGGTGGGAACTACTATGGTGCCGGCGGTGGCAGCTGCGCTGTTTTTAAGGAATGTTCTTCTTTTCATTCTATGTCTTTTTATTGAAATTCTTTCCAGTACTGTTCTGCTTTCTGGGCGGTGATGGGACCGTCGAAAACCACCATCCTGTACTTCAGTATATACTCCTTCCCGGGTTCCAGCACCCACTCCTGGTGACGAATGGGACAGAACTCAAAAAACATATTCTCTTTTCCCTTATTGCTGTCGGGGGGCCACATCCGCATGGGTTCCGGGTGAGAACGGTTCTTGGGGTGACTCAGGAACAGGATGCCCGACCGTCCCTCGGGAACCGACGATTCTCCTTTAATGATCACCCACCGTGCATGGGTGGCATCAGCGCTCGACCAGTTCTTTCCTTCGGAGGTAAGCACTGAGGCATTGGAAGGATCCCATCTCTCCGTACCCCTGTACCCCAGTCCACCCCCGTAACGGTAGGCTTCCAGGGTAATCCCGCTCTCCAGCGGGGTACTCAGTGTGGTATACAGGTCCACCATATATGCCTGGCCCTCCAGATTTTTCACGGTGACCATCCATATCTCATTCATGGCTACCCCTTCGCTCCCGTCTTCCATGAAATAGATGTGCTCCTGCCTTACCCTGAAACCAGCCAGGTTTTCCTGCTCTATCTTTTCCAGATACTCTGCAAAACGTACTGTACCCTGTTTATCTGCCAGGTTCCAGAAATCTACCTTATAATCTCCAAAATGGGTTCTTGTCCATGGATTCCAGATTCCGTAATGGTGCCAGTGGTCGGGTGGCTGAACCCGGGTGAGTCTTTCTCCACCAGGCGACCAGAGCGGATGAATGTAGGCCGATCTTTTATAGACCGTATCTATGCCTTCGGGTGGAAGGGTTTCGGTATGGACATAGCTGAGCACCGGTTGTTCCCCGATAAAGATGGTGGTGCTGTTCTCGTCGACGGAGAGACTGGGGCCCTCTGGGTCAGCTGGAGCCTGCAGCGTAAGAAGTGCGGCGAGCAGGATGCTAAGTTGAAGTATCATCAATCAGGGCCTAAAGAGTGAATCGTTTTACTGTCTCGATAAATATAGCCAGATTTTCGGAAGATACACCCGGTGGCATGCCTCCACCGCAGGAGAAGATCACCCGGGAGGGATCCTTCAATCCTTTGATCAGGTTCAGAGTGGCTTCTTTCACCTCTGCGGCCGATCCCTGTGCCAGCACATCCCTGGGTGGAATATTTCCCAGCATGGCAACCTGGTTTTGGGTGAGTTCCTTCAGCTGGTTCAGGTCCACATCGAATCCCATATTAAAGAGATTGACTCCCATCTCGGGCAGAAAGTGCACCATCTCCATGCAGTTAGCATCGTTATGGAGGAACTTCACCGAGTGCTTGCAGTTGTATAGCTCCTTAAAGCAGGGAAGTGCAAACTCCACGAACTGATCCTCGCTGATAAAGCCGATGATATCGTCCAGCATCAGGATCCCGTCGATGGATGGAAAGAGTTCAGCCTGGTGCTTGTGGAAGCCCAGCAGGTAGTCTGTAATCTTCCGGATCAAAGCATGGGTCTCCTGTGGATGGGTCATCATGGCCATCATAAATTCAGTG
>QMPQ01000349.1 GCA_003648635.1 Bacteroidota bacterium
TAATTCACAACAAAAACACAGAGTTATGAAAAAGAAATTAATGCCAAAAAGCGACCTGACACAAAAGTTCAGCGAAGAGATGATTGAAGGCAAGAAAATGAATTACCTGGTTGGTGGTGATGGTAATGGAGGTCAAGGTTCCATCCCTGACTGGCCTGAAGAGTAAGCTAAGCCTACAAAAACATACAAGTTTCCTCTTTTATCAGGAGTATTTTTTAAATACATTTACAGAAGTTTTGTAATCTGATAATCTTGAGAAAGCTATTATTTTCTCTAGTACTTGGTTGTTCTATTCTTGCAAGTGCAGGCGGACAGGATACGGTATATTCGGCCCGGAATTTATATATTGGATACCAACAAGCCATATCATCAGGGAATTTTTTACGCGCTGAGATTCTCCTGGATCGAATGCTTGATGGAGATTATCAATTAATTGATTCCCAAATAGCCAGGGTACACAATGCACTGGGTTATGTATATTATGAGACAGGACGTCTTGAGGAAGCCTATGACCAGTACAGGATAGCTGAAGACCTTGTATCCGCAAAAGATCCAGGAACGCTTCAACTCAGGATCAGTATTCATATAAATCAGGGTTTGCTCTATAGTGGCCTTGGTGATTATACTAATGCCCTTGAGTATAATAACGAGGCTGTCCGGCTCCTGGACTTAACCCCCAGCTGGAATGAGGAATCCTTCAACAATCTATCTGCACTTTTACTCAATAAGGGAATTGCCTTATACCTTCTGGAAAGATACGAGGAGGCAAAGGAAGTTCTGAATGAGTGTGCGCAAATCAAAGAAAAGCATAATCATCCCTACCTGGGAAGTGTCTTTTTCAACCTGGCCCGTGTTTATCAAAGTCTGGGAGATCTGGAACTTGCCCAAGAGAACTACCACAAAGGAATTGAGCAATGGACCTCCGAATATGATTCGGACTACTACGAGCTGGCCAATATCTATTTGCATTTCGGGCAATTCCTTACAAGGCATGGACAGCCTGATGAAGGCTTTGAGTGCTTGCAGAAAGCCCTGCAAAACTACAAGCAAAATTATGGGCCCAACCATCCCCTGACAGCGGCTTGCTATGAAAATCTGGCAAGATACAGCCTGGTGCAGGAAGAATATGAAGAGGCGTTGGAGTATCTGACAGAGGCTCTGCATTCCATTGAAAACTCTGGTCATGACCTCACACTGATAAAGATTCTGGCCACAAAAACCATTACACAGGAAAAGCTTTCCGGTAGTAAAACATCGACTCAGGAAAAAACAAAGTACTTGCAAGCTGCTCTTGCAACTAATTCGCTATCCATAGAAGTACTTCAGCGGATTCAGCAGGCTTTTCTTTCTGCAGAAAGCAGGGTCTTTATGATTTCCCGGCAAAAGGATCTTTTTACTGCCGGAATCCGCCTGAACCTTGCAATGTTCAAACTTACAGGAAGTGAGGCATATATAGAAGAGGCTTTCCTTATGGCAGCGAAAGGGAAGTCGGGTGAACTGCTGTTTGAAATGAATAGCAAGGAGTGGCTCTATCTCGAAAGCCTTTCTGATACAATGGCTATTTCCGCCATTGAGCTAAAACAGCTAATGGACCACCTTTCCAACCTGATCCAAACAGAAACAATGAAAATGAATCCTGATTCTGTTCAGTTGGATATGTGGCAGAACCAACTTTTCCAAACACGGGATTCCTTTAACAGGCACATGGGTCAACTTCGCCAGGATTTCCCACAGATTGGACAATTTGAGTTGAGTAATATGGATGTCTCAATGAAAGAGATCCGTCGGAATCTGAAGCGAAATGAAACCCTGGTGGAATATTTTATGACAGGAAGTGAATCAACAGATAAGGAGCAATTATTCATTTTCGTGGTATCGAAAAATGAATCCCACTTCTGCCAGAGACCAGTGGATAGTGTTTTCCATCAAAATCTGGAGACCATCATTGACAAGCTTCATGGTTTTGTCCCTTACAATGAAACCAGGGAACAGTTTGACAGTCTTAAATATGCTTTATTCGGGATTTACCAGGATCTTGTTCAGCCCGTGGAGTCAATGTTCAGTGGTAAAAACCTGCTTATAGTCCCTGATGAAATGCTTTCCTTTGTCCCCTTTGATGCATTGATTACCCGTCTTGATTCTGATTCCATAACTAATTATGCCGGGATTCCCTATCTATTGCAGGATTATAACATCTCATATATGTATAATTCCCAGCTGATTAAGCACAAGCGCTCCTGGGATTGGCGGTTCCCGGATGTGACTGCGTGGATACCTGAACAGACCACAGCCACTGCGCAAAGTTTTGGAAAGCTGAAGGGGGCTGTGGAAGAAGTTCAGGATATAATGGATCTGGTTAAGGGCAGCAGTATCCAGAGGTCTCTGGAAAAGCCGGAACTTATAAAGTTATTAGAGGAGAACGCTATTCTTCATCTTGCCATGCATTCTCTGGCAACCGAAAATACAGGGAAGTCACCCTATTTCATACTTGATACTCTTACGGATCCATTTCTGGCAAACCGAATGCATGATTATGAGATAAACGCCCTGAATCTATCTACTCCCATGGTGGTGCTGAGCAGTTGCGAAACTGCAGGTGGTTACTTACACAGCGGGGAAGGCATTATGAGTCTATCCAGAAGCTTTTTGCAGGCTGGTGCTTCATCTGTGGTCCATACTCTCTGGCCCGTTGAGGATGCTAAAAGCAGGGAAATAATGGTTGCCTACTATCGTGAAATTAAAAGGGGACATTCTAAAAGCAAGGCCCTTTCCAATGTGAAAAAACAATATATGCACGAGCACCCACCTTTTTATACCCATCCATACTATTGGGCTGCCTTTCAGATCACCGGCGATACTTCTCCTCTCCACAGCAAAAGAAAAGTTGCTGTCATCATGGGATCGATCCTTATAGCTTTTCTAATCTTCTATTATTTGAAACGTCGAAGTTTCTTTCGGAGGGTCTGAGCATCTTGCTTGTACATCCCATCGTAAATCTCCAGCTGTCCCAGAAATGCGTTTGCTTTTTCAAGCTCACCGGTTTTAAGACAGCAGAGACTCAGATACCACAGAGTCTCTGCTTGATACCTTATATCACCATCA
>QMPQ01000350.1 GCA_003648635.1 Bacteroidota bacterium
AGTACAAAGATGATAAACGACCACTATTTCTTTACCTGGCATATACCGCTCCCCATGATCCATTAATGGCATGGCCTGAAGATATTAAGAAGTACGAAGGAAGATATGATGAAGGGTATGAATCCATCAGGAAAGCGCGATATGCAAGACAGCTGGAAATGGGTTTGATTGATACTAGCTATCGCTTGTCAGAGGCCACATACCCCTCCTGGGATACGCTTGGCCAGGAGATGAAAAAGGAAGAGATTCGGAAAATGGAGGTATATGCAGCCATGATCGACCGCCTGGACCAGAATATCGGCAGGATTTTGAAAACATTGGAGGAGACCGGGAGGCGTGAGAATACACTGATTATGTTTGTATCTGACAATGGCGCTTCTGCAGAGATGGTCCATATTGATGATGATTATGGTGAGATTGGCACTATGACCCTGTGGTCTTCGCTTGGGCCACAATGGGCCAATGTCTCCAATACACCCTTCCGTTATTACAAGAACTACAGTTACGAAGGGGGAATCAATACCCCGCTCATTGCAAACTGGCCCGGTAATATTGAGCCTGGTACATTCAGTCGTTTCAACGGACACTTCATCGATATCATGGCTACCTTTGTGGATATTACAGGAGTCACTTATCCTGTGGAATTCAATGGTGCAGAAATCACTCCACTACAGGGTGAAAGCTTGCTACCCGCATTCCGGGGAGAGGATGCACTTCGTTCCAAACCTTTATTCTGGGAGTGGTCACAAGGACAGGCTATGCGTGACGGCCAATGGAAGCTGGTCAGGTGGGGTACAGGAAATCCCTGGGACCTTTACAATATTTCTGATGATCCTACGGAAACAAACAACCTGGCTGCTGCTAAAACTGAAAGGGTTCAGGCAATGGAGCAGCAATTCCTGGATTGGAAAAAGAGAGTGGTTTCCGGATCCTTGAACTGATCGACTTACCTTTTACTCTCAGCTACCGTCAAAACTACCACATAAGCCATGTCGGCCTGGCTCATGTTAAATATGTTAAATATTTGAACTTAAGCGATTTAAATCACTTTACCTGTTGAGATTAAACAGTTTTTAATACTCGCTAACCAATTCATTTAAATCACATCATCATGAGAAACTTTATTAAGTACATCATCAGAAGATTGATTTTCATTATTCCTGTTTTGCTGATACCAATAACAATATCAGCGCAGAGTAGTGATGCGTATGAGACTGCTAAAAAAGAGATTGAACAGACGTTCGGTACCTTTCTCTCCATGTTTGAAGCAATTCCCGTGCATGCACTCCCCGGAGCCTGGGACAACTTTAAGCAATTGCAAAGTCCTGAAAATGCTATTCCCCCAAAATACCGGGAACTGATGCAACTCTCAGTAGCCGCACAAATCCCATGTGAGTATTGTGTCTATTACCATATTACTGTTGCAAAGGCGTTTGGCGCAACTGATGAAGAAATAAAAGAAGCTGTTGCACATGGTGCACAAACCCGGCAATGGAGCATGGTTTTACAGGGAAATCAGATTGAATTAGAGGATTTCAAAGCTGAAGTAGATGCAGCTCTCATATACATGTCAGAACAGGCTGGAAAATAGCTTTCCTTGATCGAGTAGAAAAATTCTTGCCCCCGGTTCACGCTGGGGGTTTTTTATGCTTTGACGTGAGCATTCTGGCTCGCCGGCTCCCGACTATTTTAATCTAATCGGTAGGTTGCTTTAGAATTTTGGATTGCTTTCTATTTATGTTGGAAATTCATTAATATTCAACCTTATGCTTGACAAATACATCTTATTGTTCGTAACTTGTTTTCTCAAATATATACGTATCGACAATGAAAGCAATAAATCCAGGATTGATTGAGTATCTGCGTTCAAGTTCAAAGCTTAAATTCTCGTTCAACAAGCGTTCAATACCTCGACGCTTAATTATTTTAATTGATGCTTTTGCCATTGTTGCAGCGTTCTTGTTCGCTTATTATCTGAGGTTTAGCTTTAACCTCGATTCCTTTATTCTTGTGGTGGCATTGAAGCAGTCATTGCTTGCACTGATAGTCTACCTTGCTTTTGAGGTGCTCTTCAGATCGTTTGCCGGTCTTACGAATCGTACAACTATTCAGGACATTCTTAGGGTATTCATTTCAACTACTTGTTCAGTAGCTGTCTTAATGCTTATTACCTTCCTTAGCTCACATTTGGCGTGGCAGTTCGATCTGATAAATATACCTAGATCAATCCTCTTGATCCACTATATCTCAGTTCTTATATTGTGGTCCATTTTAAGGATAGTGTTTAAAGCTAAAGGTTAGAACAAAGTAAAGCCCCCTGAAATTGCTCCCGGGGGATTCCAATTCTAGCTATTCGGAGTGCAGTAAGTAAAAACCTTCAAGCATTATTCACTCCCCTGGTTACTCCAACGCTTTGCATTGTCGTTAGCTCGTCAACTTCGTTGCCTCTGTTCACGCTGGGGGTTTTTCATGCGCTGATGTGATCATTCTGGCCTGCCGTCTTCCGACTATTATGGCCTTCATGCTTTGGGCATTTTAGGGTATTTCCTCAACAGTTAGGGAAGCATCAGCTCCTGGAGTGAAAGGAGGGCCTATAAAGATCCTTACATTACTC
This sequence comes from Bacteroidota bacterium, assembly GCA_003648635.1. Taxonomy (GTDB): domain Bacteria; phylum Bacteroidota; class Bacteroidia; order Bacteroidales. Next base: position 2,615 of record QMPQ01000350.1, read on the forward strand.
CCAGCTTCCCGTAAAGCCGCCATAGGGCTGAAGGCGAATATTAAGCTTTCCGTCTACAGGTGATATTTCGGTGCTTTGCAGGTCCCGCGGCCCATCACCATCAATGATCAAAACAATATTTGCAGGGACTGTACCTAATCGGGCAAGGTCAATGCTTAGTTCCTTTTCCATGTTTTCTCCATTGACTCCGGCAATGTACCATCTCTTACCATTCTTACGAGCGATGACTACATCTTTACCTGGGTACCCGGCAAGGAATTTTGTCTCTTCCCATACTACGGGGACATTTTTAAGGAAATCCACAGCATAGGGGGGGAGTCCAAGAGTCTGTCCGGGTGTATCGGCATGGTGCATAATTCCTGTTTCAAGGATCACTGTCAGGGCCAATTCAAAGCCGTAGGTGGTCAGGTGATCATAGGTGTTATTTGAGTATCCACCCGGTGTGTAGTCCATAGGTCCAACAGCATTTCGTGTAAAGGGAAGGA
>QMPQ01000351.1 GCA_003648635.1 Bacteroidota bacterium
CTCCGATACTCTGATTTTCTCACTGTATTGCTTTCTGTCCAATCCAGCTTCCAATGAAAAATCCGAAATGTCGAAGTTGTATTCCCCGCAATCCAGTGTATAGTATTGAACCAGTTGTTTCCCATTCAGCTTAAAGATTGTATTTGAAAAGGGATAATGAAAGTATACATCGCCGTTCCATTTCCATATGGGAGCAGTATCTCCCAGAGGTATTTTCTTGCTAATCTCATCTTTCATGGGGTATTCCTGAGCAATAACTTTTCCCTCCGATCGAGAGTAGAAGCTTAATTTATATGCTCCTACTGAGAAGTGGATTAAAACCAGATCCTCACTTATATTAATAAACTCATGAGCATAGGTATTTAACGCCAAGGATTCTAAATAAAGGCCATCTGTAGAAAATACATCTATCCTGCCCCTTGGCATTAAGAGTTCAAGATTATTGGTATATTCATTTATCTGAATATCTACAACTTCCAGATGTTCCTCCGGGCCTCTGCCGATCCCTCCTATTTCACAAATGAAATTACCTTCTCCGTCAATTTTGTAAACGTGCTTGTCGAAGTCAATGATAAAGTAGCAGTCTTCATACTTAATGATCTTCATGATGTATTTGATGAATGCACCCTCTTTGGTTTCAAGAGGTATAAGTTCGATACGATCAAAGCATTCATGTACAGATACATTGGCTATCTCTTGTACATCAATTGTTATTTTATTGAGTTCATGGGACTCTTCACAGCCAGCCAGAAAGCAAAAGACAATAGCTAACATCTTAAGCTTTACTAAGTACCTTATAGCCAATCTCATGAATGGATCACTTTTTTATTTTTATTAATGCCAGCACCGGATTGTCATCAGGCGAGAGTTTCGATTTCAACTTCTTTATTTGAGAACTCTCATTCCCTTCTGTGTCGAAAAACTCATAAGCATTGTGGTAGGTAACAAGCAAGTTGTTTTGAATAGAGTATCTTGGAAAACTGTTCGAACGTGTGCCAGGACCTCCGGTTACATCATTTGTGAAATTGTTCCACACTTCACCTTCTTTGAAATGCTCGGTACAAATTGTTTCGCCCGTATTTTTATTATAAACGAATAGGCCTTTATTGGCTGTCAAAAGAATGAATCTGTCTGTTTCTGAAATAAAATCAATCCCAATGACCATCTTGTTTTTCGGATCGACTTTCCCGGTAATAGGCGACTGATCATCGGAATCTCTGTGTTTTAATTTTCCTGTTTCAATAGCGGCATAGGTTTTTAGATTGCTGGCATCCTGGACACGGTAGATCATATCATCCCAATAGTCTTTTATGAAGGTATCTCCATTGTATTTATACATGGGTGGATTACACATTGAAAATGGAATCTTATCCTTCTTCTCACATGCCATATTCGAAATCACTTTGCCATTATCTACCGAAAAGAATTTCGCACTGAACCGCTTCCCCGGTTTTGCATGCTGGTAAAACGTATCATCGAGTAGAACCTCATGACTATTATGAGAAAGCATCTGCCCGGAGTAAAATCCCAGGTTGAATGCTTTGATAAACTTCCCTTCATAATTGTACCTAACCAATCTCTCGTAATCCAGTAGATATACCCATTGATTAATAGAATCTACAGCAACTTGCATGGGTCTAACAACTTCTTCTGGCCCTCTACCAATTTTCCCAATTTGATTTTGGAACTTTCCATTTCTATCAAAGCGATAGCACATTTTAAAATCAAATACAAAAATGTCCGTGGAGGTAATGAAGATATTACCGGGATCGGTGCCAATGATACAGTCTTTAGTTTTTTCCAAAGGAATGTATTCAATGCTTTCAGCAATTGTGCTTAATGAGTAGACTTTTGCATTTTTGTATGCAGCGTAAACATCAATTTCATACACCTGACTGGAAGAATGCTTTTCACTAACAACAACTCTCTGTCCACAACATAGTCCAGGGATACAGGTTGCCAGGATCACTAGAAACAGTTTCATTGTTGAGGTGTGTTTCAGATAAGATCAAAATTCCTATCAAAGTAAGTTACGACAATTTCTAAAACATGAAAAATGTCCTGATTCTCTACTTGAGACAGTAGCAGAAATGTGGGACGCTTACATAAGAAATTTGCTATTCATGTGCTCATTTACGGCCTGTAAGCATAACAAATCATGTCGTGAAATATACCAACGGATCATTGCAAAGGGGAAGTCCAAGAAGCTGGCTTTGATTGCTGTAGCCAACAAGCTACTAAAGCAATCATTGGCGATAGCCAAATCTGGATTATACTACGATGAAAATTATAGAAGCGTGAACCTAAATAATATGTAAAAAGACTTGGATTTTAGCACAGTTCATTGTTGTGCACAGTAAATCTTTATTTTATAAAAAATATACCAGCTTTAACACCAACAGTATTCAATCGAATCGGATAGGTATTGTCCTCCAATCCAATGATGTTTTTGATCCAAATAATAGGTTCGAGATACAGGCCTATTCTCTGACTTACTTGAAATCTCTTTCCGCAACTAAAAGAAATGCCGATCCCGTTGTGATTTTCGATAAACAATTCTTCGTACTGATCTAATTGAAACTCAACAAAGGGATTTGCAGTAAGGAACAATCCATATTTAAAGTTAAAGACAGCTTTAAAACTGGTCGATAATAATTTAACAGTTTCCTCATGAGCAGGTTTAGATGGTTCTCCTGGGAAAGGCATCGTGGGACCGACCTCCATACTTGATTGTTGGTAGTCAATTCCTAGTCCTATAGAAAATCGGTAACCAATAAACCTTTGATAGTCAACTGAGATCCCTATTCCATAATTTGGTTTAACCACTGGTGCCCCTAAATACATCTTTGGGAAGATATATACATATGTTGGCGCAACTGAAACACTGAACATTTGTCCATGTAGATTGGCCATTAATATCAGACCTAAAATGACTGGAATAAGCGTTTTCATTTCTTCTTACTTTATTGTGCACAACGTATAAGTGTTTTATCCTTCGTATACGGACAGTGAACAGATTGGAACTCATCTAGCTAAAATACATAAAATTAGAGTTAGAGGGGGGTAATTTATGAAGGATAAAACATAGTTGGACAA
>QMPQ01000352.1 GCA_003648635.1 Bacteroidota bacterium
CACCATTCGTGTCGATGTTGATAAGAAAAAGAAGACGATCACCGTTACGGATGCCGGAATCGGGATGACCGCTGAGGAGGTGAAGAAGTATATCAACCAGATCGCATTCTCCAGTGCCGAAGATTTTATGGAGAAGTATAAGAAGGAGAGTAATGCCATAATCGGACATTTTGGCCTTGGATTCTACTCTTCTTTTATGGTAGCGGATAAGGTAGAAATAAATACCCTTTCATGGCAGGATGAGGCCAAGGGTGTTGTATGGAGTTGTGATGGTAGTCCAGAGTACAGTCTTGGGGAAACAGACAATAAGGTCCGCGGTACCTCCATTACCCTGCATATTGATTCCGATAGCAAGGAGTTTCTGGAAGAGAACAAGATCAGCGAATTGCTTGACAAATATTGCAAGTTCCTACCCGTTGAGATCGCTTTTGGAAAAGAGAAAGAGTGGAAAGACGGGAAAGAGGTGGAGTTGGACAAAGACAGGATAATCAATGAGACCAATCCCCTCTGGACCCTGCCTCCATCCGAAGCAAAGGATGAGGATTACAATGAGTTCTACCGCAAGCTCTATCCTGTTGGTGATGAGCCACTCTTTAATATTCACCTGAATGTGGACTATCCCTTCACCCTGACCGGAATTTTATATTTCCCTCGAATCAAGAACAATATTGAGATCCAGAAGAATAAGATACAGCTATACAGCAATCAGGTATTTGTGACTGATTCGGTGGAGGGAATTGTACCCGAGTTCCTGACTCTTTTACATGGGGTACTGGATTCGCCCGATATTCCCTTAAATGTTTCCAGAAGTTTCCTGCAGAGCGACTCCAATGTGAAGAAGATTTCATCGCATATTACCAAGAAGGTGGCCGACAGGCTGGAGGAGATCTTTAAGAATGACCGTGAGCAGTTTGAGGCCAAGTGGGACGACCTGAAGCTTTTTATCGAGTATGGTATGTTGTCGGATGAGAAGTTTAGTGATCGTGCCGAGAAGTTTGCCCTCTTGAAAAATGTGGATGGCAAATACTTCACGCTGACGGAGTATGAAGAGCTGATTAAAGAGAAGCAGACCGATAAGAACAAGTCTCTTGTTTACCTCTATACCACGGATAAGGAAGAGCAGTTCAGTTATATTGCGGCTGCCAAAGCAAAAGGCTATGATGTATTATTGATGGACGGTCAACTCGACACCCATTTTCTGAATCACATGGAGACCAAGTTGAAAGATTCCAGGTTTGCAAGGGTCGATTCAGAAATTGTAGAAAAACTAATTGAAAAAGATGAGGCCAGAGAGTCCAAACTGACTTCCGCCCAGGAGTCTGATCTGACCCCCGTGTTTCAGGCACAACTTCCGGGACAGGAAATGAATTATTTTGTCAGCTACGAGTCGCTTTCAGAAGAGGATTATCCAGTAATGATTACCCAGAGCGAATTTATGCGCCGCATGAAGGATATGCAGGATATGAGCGGACAGGCCTCCATGTATGGGAACATGCCTGATACCTATAACCTGGTGGTGAATGCTAACCATCCCCTGGTAGGTAAAATTGCAGAGCAGACCGAGAAGAAGCTGGGCAAAAAACTGGAGGATTTGCGTACTGAAAAAAGTGGATTGTCAGAAGAGCAGCAGCTGTTGGAGAAAGCCAAAGAGGGCAAGAAGGAGGAGGAGATACCTCAGAGTGAGAAAGACCAGATGGAAGTTGTCAACAAGAAGCTGGGTGAGCTGGAAGATAAGCGCATCGAGATGTTGAAGAAGCACGGCTCGGGGCAGAAGCTTGTTAAACAATTGATCGACCTGGCCTTGCTTGCCAACAATCAGTTGAAAGGCGAAGAGCTGGCTGCTTTTGTGAAAAGGAGCGTGGATCTGATTAAGTAGTTTTTAGAAAAATAGTGTTTTAACCTCCTTTTTCAGGTAGTCGATGGCTACCTGTGATGGGGGGTTATTTAGTTCTGTAAGGCGCTCAAGGATCAGTTTACCCAGGGTGGGACCACTGGCATCGGGCTTCACTTCTTTGGCCGTCTCGTTGACCAGGTTGATTACCTGGTTTTTAGTTGTCTTCATTTTATCCCAGGCTTCGGTGCTCAGGTAAGTCTGCTGGGCAATGTTGTGCTCGAATTCAGAAGTGATGTTAGTGAGGAGTTCCTGTTGAAGCTGCCTGGCATTATAATCGGTACGGCTTACACGCAAGATCATGCTTTCGGGCGATATACGTTCCAGCAGCAGGATGCTGCGTTCATAGGCCTGAAGGCGGATGGGCAAAATGTCGTCGCTAAGGTGCATGTTAAATTCGCTCTTTCGCCTAAGGTCTTCATTGCGGGACCAGGCCCTGAGCATCACCAGGACCGTAAAGAAAACAATCAGTGCAGGCACTGTATATTTAAGGATTTCAAGCAATACCTCCATGTTAATTAATTTTTGAAACTTGATCTATGCAATATTAACGCAAATTATAACGAAAAGCGTACTTTTAGTCATTGAAATATAATTGACCACCATTTAAAATATTTACCTATGGAACAACTTTCAGCAAGAATCAATTCCCTTTCACCATCAGCCACCATTGCAATGAATCAAAAGGGGCGTGAATTAAAGGATAAAGGGGTCGACGTGATCAACCTCAGTGTGGGAGAACCTGACTTCATGACACCAGAACATATTAAGGAGGCTGCCAAAAAAGCCATTGACGGTCCCTGGCACCATTATGCCCCTGTGGCTGGTTATCCCGATCTGCTGAAAGCCATCGTTGAAAAATTCAAACGAGAGAATAATCTGGATTATAAGCCTTCCAACATTATGGTAAGTGTGGGTGCCAAGCACTCCCTGGCAAATGTAATGTTGTGCATGATCGATAAGGGTGACGAGGTAATAGTTCCCGCACCTTACTGGGTTAGCTATGCCGAACAGGTGAAGCTAGCCGAAGGGGTGAATGTGGTGCTGGATACCACCGTCGAAGATGAGTTTAAGATTTCTCCGCAACAGTTAGAAGATGCTATTACTCCCAAGACCAAAGCGCTTCTGCTCTGTTCTCCATCCAATCCAACCGGTAGTGTTTACACCAGGGAGGAACTGGCAGAACTTGCCGCTGTGATAGCCA
>QMPQ01000353.1 GCA_003648635.1 Bacteroidota bacterium
AGCCGGAAAGCCAGGGAGGGGACCCGCCAGGTGGTAATACTTTCAAAACTGTTGCAGATGTTCGATCAGCGGCTCAGCATGCTGCTGGGTGTCATATTAAACGGCCTCTTCCTCTTCGATTTCACCATGCTTTACCTGCTGGAACGATGGAAAAGGAAGAACCGGGAGGATATCATGGAGTGGATCGAAATTACCGGCTGGACCGATGCCATGATCAGCCTTGCCGGATTTACCTGGAACCACCCTGATTTCAGCACACCCGATGTAAGTGACACAGCTGCTGATTTTGAGATATCCGGACTGGGTCATCCCCTGATCCCCCATCAGAAAAGAGTTGCAAATGACCTGGAGATCAGCAGCGGGAAAGTGGTGGTGATTACCGGTGCTAATATGGCAGGGAAATCCACATTTCTTCGCTCCATGGGAGTCAACATGGTGCTTGCCTACATGGGTTGCCCCGTCTGTGCTACCTTATTCCGCTGCAGTTATATGGGGCTTCATTCCAGCATGCGTACAGCCGATTCGCTGAAGGATGAGGAGTCCTACTTCCTGGCCGAAATAAAAAAGCTGCAGTTGATTGTCCAGGAGATGGAAGGTGGCAAGCCCATGCTGATCCTGCTGGATGAAGTCCTGAAAGGAACCAATACCACAGATAAAAAACTGGGGTCGGTGGGACTGATCCGAAAGTCTCTTAAATATCCTATCCGTTGTCTTATTGCCACCCATGACCTGTCATTGGGGGAGCTTGAAAAAGAATATGAAGGCCAGGTGCTTAACTACTGTTTTGAGAGTTATATCCATGATATGGAACTGAGCTTTGACTACACCATGCGCAAAGGGATTGCCACCAATATGAACGCTTCATTCCTGATGAAAAAGATGGGAATTATGGATTAAGTCGAGACGGATGAACGAACAGAGCAACTTAAACCTGCCTGCTGATAGTATTTCCCATACCGAACGGATCATCACCGGTTTCTCGGATCTGGCCTGGGGCACCCCCCTGCTGGTTCTGCTGCTGGGAGGAGGACTCTTTTTCCTGTTCTATTCCCGCATGCTCCCCTTCAGGTATTTCCGCCATGCCATTGCCATTTTGCTGGGCAGGTATGACGATCCCAATGAACCCGGACATATCAGTCATTACCAGGCGCTCTCCACCGCGCTGGCAGCCACTGTGGGTATGGGTAACATCACCGGGGTTGCTCTCGCCATTACCATGGGCGGACCGGGGGCCATCTTCTGGATGTGGGTAAGTGCTCTGTTGGGCGTAACTACCAAGTATTTTACCTGCACCCTGGCCGTGATGTTCAGGGGACGTGACTCAAACGGAGAGTTGCAGGGCGGACCCATGTATGTGATTGTGGAGGGTCTGGGACGAAACTGGCGTCCCCTGGCCGTCTTCTTCTCTCTGATGGGTATGATTGGTGTACTTCCTATGTTCCAGGTCAACCAACTTACGCAGGTGGTCCGGGATGTGGTACTGATCCCGAATCATGTGGAGGCAGGATTCACCTCCAACCTGATCTCGGGCTTCCTGGTAGCAATACTGGTAGGTTCAGTGATTTTCGGAGGCATCAAACGGATCGGGAAAGTCACCGGACGAATGGTCCCTCTCATGGTAGCCCTCTATGTGATATTTGTCCTCTATATCATCTTCTCGAACGCAGAGAACATTCTTCCCAGTTTTGCTCTGATCTTCCGGGATGCCTTTACCGCAAAATCAGTACTGGGAGGATCGCTGGGTGCCCTGATTATCACCGGGGTCAGAAGGGCCGCATTTTCCAACGAGGCTGGTATCGGGACGGCTCCCATGGCGCATGGTGCTGCCAAAACCAATGAACCGGTGCGGGAGGGCCTGGTAGCCATGCTGGGACCGGTGGTCGATACCATTGTGGTCTGTACCATGACTGCCCTGGCTTTGATCATGACCGGAGTATGGAATGCCGGTGAATCGGATGGAATTACCATGACGGCCGATGCTTTTGATCGGGCCATGCCGGGAATAGGGGCCTACCTGCTTACCATCTGTGTGGCCATCTTCAGCATCTCCACCATGCTCTCCTTCCCCTATTACGGCACCAAATGTTTCTCCTTTGTGTTTGGAGCAAAATACAGCCATATCTACAAGTGGTTCTACCTGCTTACCATCCCGCTGGGGGCTACAGCCACACTGGGAACCGTGGTGGGCATTTTTGACGGCGCCTACGCCCTGATGGCCTTCCCCACCATGATCTCGGCCCTTTTGCTCTCCCCCCATGTGGTCAGGGCCTCCAAAGACTATTTTAAACGATTAAAAAGCAGCTGAAAGGGGGAGGAAAGCTGGCAGAATAGCAAGGGCCGGTTTATCCGCCCAGCTTTTTAATGGCTCGAAGAAACTGCCTGAAGGAACCGGGCCTGGCCAGTATGGTACGCTCACTATTCAGAAGGAACAGGGATGGTGTGGCATACACCTGGTAATCGGAGCTTACCTTCCCATACCAGCCAAGCGGCTCATGCGAGGTAATCCAGGAGGGTTTTAATTGCTTATACAAATACTCAAAATTCGCCACCGAGGTATCAATGGAGATGGCCACCACTTCCAGATCATAAGTATTCTCCGTAAGATACCAGTCGTGCAATTCAGGCAAGAGCTCACGACAACCCTCACAGGTGCTTGACCAGAAGAGGACCAGTACATACGTATGCCCAAGTTCTGAAAGCTGATGATCTTTGCCCTCCACATCACGAATAATGATCTCAGGTGCCTGCTGCCCGGGAGTCATCTTCTTATACCCTTCCATCCTGGAGAGCACTAGTTCTACAATATCTGATTCACAAGCCTCATCCAGGTAGTGATCGGCAAGATGCATCTGTACCCTTTCCATCTGGAGCAATTCAAATCCCTCCAATAGAAACTCCACCACAAAGCCTCGAAGCTCTTCCTCCCGGGATACGTTCAACATGATCCAGTCCACTGCCTCCATAAAGGCCTCCTCCTGCTGGTTCTTTGTTAAAGTATCAACCTTGTAGAGGGAGAGATAATCGATAAGTTTAAAGGTATAGACCGGTGCATAGAGCAGCATCGGTTCATCAATG
>QMPQ01000354.1 GCA_003648635.1 Bacteroidota bacterium
ACTTTATAGGAGCCATACCGGCCATGATCTTTCTGGCCATATTTATGATGCCCTTTTACTATGGTTCCAAGGCACGTTCGGTTCCCGAATATCTGAAGCTGAGGTTTGATGAAAAAACCAGGGGATTCAACGCCTTTGCCTTTGCCATCATGACCGTCTTCTCATCGGGTATCTCCATGTATGCGCTTGCACTGCTGGCCACGGTGATTATGCCGCTGCAGATCGACTGGAACATCATGGGGCTCCATATCGGTGAGTTTGACTTCTACCTCATGGTATCGGCGGTAATCGTACTGGTTTATATGGTGCTCGGGGGACTCACCTCGGCGATCTACAACGAAGTGCTGCAGTTCTTTTTAATTGTCGTTGGTTTTGCACCGCTGGTCTTTATCGGCTTGAAAGAGATCGGGGGCTGGGAAGGCATCAAGGCCAACATACCCGAAAATATGATGCACTCATGGAAATTTACCGGTAGTGCCGATGCAAATCCACTGGGGGTTGAATGGTTCGCGGTAATCATAGGGCTTGGTTTTGTCCTCTCCTTTGGGTATTGGACGACCAATTTTCTGGTGGTGCAACGGGCCATGGCAGCCGGCTCCATGTCGGCCGCCCGGAAAACACCGCTAATTGGGGCCCTCCCAAAAATGTTTCTGCCCGCACTGGTGGTGATCCCCGGAATGATTGCACTGGCACTCTCCAACATGGGAGAGCTGGATATTCCCTTAAAAGCCGGAACCAATGTGCAGGATTTTGACAAGGTGATCCCCGTGCTGCTGATGAGATACATGCCCATGGGGGTGCTGGGACTGGGAATCACGGCCCTGATGGCTTCCTTTATGTCAGGTATGGCCGGAAATGTCTCGGCATTCAATACTGTATTTACCTTCGATATCTACCAGGCCTATATCAGGCCCGACAAGAGCGACAAACATTACCTGAAAGTGGGAAGATGGACCACCGTGGTGGGTGTCCTGGTCAGTATCCTGACCGCCTATGTGGCCAGGTCCTTTAACAATGTAATGGACTTCCTTCAGCTGATATTTGCCTTTGTGAATGCCCCGCTGTTTGCAGCCTTCCTGCTGGGAATGTTCTGGAAACGCACCACTGGTCACGCTGCCTTCTGGGGACTGATTGGCGGAACCATCTCGGCTGCTGTTCACCATGGATTCACACTTCCAGCAGGCGGATCCGTTGGTATAAAAGGTGGATTTTTCGGACTGGTTAATACCTACCCCAGTGAGATGGCCCAGAACTTCTGGACCGCCATCTACGCCTTTTCAACGGCCCTCATACTAACATTTGTTATTACTTTGCTTACAAAGAAACTGAAGACCGATGAGGACTTGAAAGGACTGGTCTACTCGTTGACTCCGAGAATCAAGGATGACTCCAAACACTGGTATCAGAAACCAGAGGTTATGGCTGTAGTCATTGGTGCAATTGCCATTGTATTAAGTATTATTTTCTGGTAAAAAAAAGCAATCATGGGATTAGATATAAAAATACCAATTGGATTAATGTTCAGCATTTTTGGACTGATCCTCTTTATACTTGGGCTTGTAACATCAGGTGACACTGCCATGTACGAGCAATCGCTGGGCTACAACATCAATCTCTTGTCGGGCAGTGTGATGCTGGTGTTCGGTGGCTTTATGCTGTTCACCTCCAGTCTATTTAAAAAGAAGAAGAAAGAGGAGTAAATGAATCTCTCAGCCTGAAACAACTACTATCCAAGTAGCTGTTTTTTCCACATGCAAGCGCTGGATGTGAGGGACTATTCCTTACTCCAAGGGTGCCAAATGGGGATTCCTGCCCTCACAATCAAAATACCAGTAACTATTATCATTTTTCATCACTAAACTTGTGGCACCTGCAAAAATCGAAACTACATGATCCAAATTGTCTATTCTAACCGGAGTATTAATACCGATGGGATCATGTGGCTCTTCCCATACACAGGTAAAACCCCAAAACCAGACCGTTCCATCCTCTCTTAAGGCTAGGTTAAAGTCATAATTTGCTGATATTTGAACAATATGATCTAAATCCTTCACTTGAACAGGATCAATACGATTTTCAAAACTACCATCACCCAATTGGCCAATACTATTTTTCCCCCAGGCCCAGACAGTCCCATCCTCCTTTAAAACTACTGTACGTCTGACAACTACATTCTGAACTGCAATAACATCCTGAATTGGAACCAAACCACCCTGCCCTGGTTCTGTTGAGTAAAGTTCTCCCAAGGAGCCATCATTCTTTAGAGCCATGGATTGAGAAATAGATACGATTTGTTCGAGGTTAGAAATTAGTTCGGGTTCATAGAAAGTATTTTCAACATCGGGTCCAATGCTTATTTTCCATACTGTACCATCCTCCCTGAGGATATTATGTGTACTGAAAACTCTCCCAATAGCTTTAGCATCACTTAAGTAACTGCAATTTATGGGAGATGTAATTTCAGGCCACATCATACTTGAATACAAATCACTACCCCAAAACCAAATATTGCCGGTACAATCAATTGCTGTGACCATCCCCGCGGCTATATCAAAGTCAACGATCTTTTCAGTGATAGGAACTTGAAGCGGAATGTCGCTGCTTTCCATAATATCATTGCCAAATTGACCACTAAAGTTCATCCCCCATAGCCATAGTGTACTATCAGGTTTTAAAATGGCATGCGTGCCAAAATCCGACTTCATTTTTCCAAATAAATGATCTTCACTATCAATATTGAAATCATCATCGGGAAGAATTTGATCTTTTGTACACGAATGCAATACGATGCTGGTCAGGATGACCAGCAAAATACCAAGACGTATTACTTTAGATAAATGAGCCATTTTAGTAGTTCTGATATTAGTGAGCCAACAAATATTCTACTTTCAATCCCGGGATAATTTCAAATCTACAAGCTATTTTAAAGTAAATCAAAAAATACATCAATTCGTTCCAGGATTGCAGCTGATACAGGAAATATTATTCCCTGAGGGGTAAAACTCGGATTAGAAAGAATATGGTGAATCAGGTATAGGTTCACCGGTACTCCTAT
>QMPQ01000355.1 GCA_003648635.1 Bacteroidota bacterium
CCAAGCCCATGGAAGAGGTCACCCCGGAAGAAAGAATTCCAGATTCCAGAGGATGGAAAGCCGCCACCTATATCAGCCTGGTGTTGATTGTGGGTTTGATTGTTCTAAATATTGTGGGTGGAGGCAAACAGTTACGTGCAGGTGACATCCAGTCTTTGGTAATCCTGCCCTTTGAAAACATTACTGGCGATGAACAGTATGACAATCTGGTTGCCGGTATGCACTCCTTGCTCTGCAGTGATATTAGCCGGATCAGCGGACTTAGAGTGATCTCCAAAACCACATCGAAACTTTATAAGGGCTCGGCATTGTCTGCCAGTGAAATTGCAGAAGAACTTAATGCAGATGGTGTAGTGGAGGGCAGTATTATGTGCTTTGGCGATAGCGTATGTATGCGATTCAGCCTGATAAGTACTACTGGAGAAGAACAGCAGATTTGGGTTGGAGATTACAATGAGGATAAGGGGCAGATCTTGAACCTCTACAACGGGATTACAAGGAGAATTGCAGAAGAGGTTCGGATAGAACTTACTCCAGAAGAAGAGCGATTGCTTGCCAAATCAAGGACAGTTGACAGGGAGGCTTTTGATGCTTATCTCAGGAGTCAACAGTACTGGGGGGCTTTCAGTGAAGCATCATTGAATAAAGCCAGGGATTATTTGAATAGTGCTGTTGAAAAGGATCCTGACTGGGCATCACTATATCTGGGCCTGGCAAATGTCTGGATGACGTTCGCACAGATGGGTTTTGAAACACCTTCCACTGCCGTTTCAATAGCCTTCGAAAATCTTAATAAAGCGCTGGAACTGGATCCGGATCTTTCTGAAGCCCATCATTTAATGGGATGGATAGCTTTTGTATCAGAATGGGACTGGGCAAAGGCTGAAAGGGAGTTTTTAAAAGCACTGGCAATCAATCCCAGCAATGCCATATCGCGAATCTGGTATGCACATTTATTGTGTGTACTTCAGAGGCATGATGAAGCATTACCACAGGCCGAGCTGGCGATTGACCTGGATCCATTAAATCCTTTGGTTCAAATAATGTTTACAGCAGCACAATTATTTATAAATGAGTGTGAGGCTGACCTGACTCAGATAGAAAAACTATTAGCTGATAATCCAAATAACCTTATGGCTAATTATTTTCTTAATCTAGTGTCTTTTCTTTGCGGAGATTATGATAAGGTAATTGAGACAGAACCACATTATCTGGAGCTTATGGGAGAACAGTTTGACGAAGAAGCCTTTATGGAAATCAAGAGGATCTTCAATGAGCAGGGCTTTTCATCTGCCTATGAAAAAATAGTACCCCTGTATGAAGATCTGGCCAACAACAATATCATAAGCTCTATGGAACTGGCAATCGTTTATACCAAGGCAGATCAATATGATAAAGTCATGGATCAGATTGAAAAAGGATATGAAATTCGCGATCCCACTATGCCATACATTGCAACAAAAGCCTACAATTTTGAACCTTTGTATGACAATCCCAGGTTCATTGAAATTCTTCAGAAAATGAACTTGCCCTTGCCGGAGGACTAAAGGAATTTTGGAATCATTTGATCCAAATACCAGGCAGAGCATGAAAGGGTCAGGCAATTGGAAAAAACAACCAAAGAGACCCCATCTGGCCGATTTCGATGGACCATGCCTACGCCAGAGTTATTTGACCACCTCGCCAATTTAAATGGGTTCTTCGTCATATTTGGGGATGTTTTATCTGGATTGAGATCGGATCACTTTCACGGAATTCACAAATTCAGGGCCGAATTTGACCATTTGAATTTTTCGATTTAACTTTAAACAAAATCTTTTTTTTTAACATGAAATTGTCAGTCATTACTTTAGTAGCCTTCGTTTTTACTGCACTACCCTTGCAAGGACAGTTCAAAAGTGATGTGATCCCTACCTCGGGGGGAGACCTGGAAATGTTCTTTATAGGCCATGGCTCCCTGATGTTTAAATTCAACGATCAGGTGATCCATATTGATCCCGTAATGATGGCGGCTGACTATTCTAACCTTCCCGATGCAGATATGATCCTGGTAAGCCATCAGCATAGTGATCACCTGGACCTGAAAGCTATCAAACACCTGTTGAAAGATGAAACAAGTGTGGTTATGACCCGGACCTGCCTGGAGCAACTGGAGGGTTTCACAGGAATTGTTATGGAGAACGGCGATAAGGAAAACATTAAAGATATAGGCATTTGGGCCATCCCTGCATATAATATCAAACATGTGAGATCAAATGGGATTCCTTATCATCCAAAGGGTGAAGGAAACGGGTATATCCTCACCTTTGGCACCACGCATGTGCTGATAGGAGGTGATACAGAAAATATCCCTGAGTATGAGGATATAAATCAAGCAATAGATGTGGCTTTTCTTCCCATGAACACACCTTTCACCATGACTCCGGAAATGGTGGCTGACGCTGCCCTGACCCTCCGTCCCCAGATACTTTACCCATATCATTACGGGGGAACCGATACCCAGGAATTAGTAAAATTATTGAAAGATGAGCAGGAAATAAAAGTACGAATCCGGGATCTGTGGTAGTTTGAGACAAATCACTTTTTTTGCAACAACTCAAAGCTAGCTGTTCCATTATTTTCAGTATTACAATTCCGTCTCAATAGCAATAGAAATAATGAATTATTTGACTGTTTTTCTGATACTTAAAATTCATTATAATTATTGAAAACGTCCCCAAATGTGACGAAGAACCAATGCTTCCGTTTTTTCCAGTATATGACAGGTTTCACTTTGTAATGTTCCTCACCAAGTTTCAGCCAGTTCAGAACACCTTTACGCGGGTTCTCTGCACCATATGGACTCGCTTTCTCAATATCCAGGATAGGGGGGAAGTCGCCTGCCTTTAACTTCACATGTTTGGAATAGTTCCGGAACTGCTTGGCCGAATTCTCGTATGGACGATAATAGTGGTATGCAGTAGCGTTATTTGTGCAGACAGGTTCGAGATCCTAGTAAATTTCACAACGACAATGGCAATCGATACCGAGTGGATTGAGCATTGACATAAC
>QMPQ01000356.1 GCA_003648635.1 Bacteroidota bacterium
AGTTCGCCATTAGGATTGAAGCGCAGGTTGGGAGGATTCGGGTTCCCGATTTCAATAAAGGTCACCAGGGCATCCAGCTCCTTGTGACTGAATGCCTCTGTTCTCGTAAGGATGGTGGAGAAACGCATGCCATCCTGCTTGTAGATGGTCTGGTTCTTTCCGTTCCACTTATAGGGCGGAATATCTCCAATATCTCTTAAGGTCTGCACATTGGCCAGATTGCGCCCCATGTCCTTTCCTGCCATATTATAGACCAGTCCGTCTTCATGAACATCCGGGTGGCAAGTATAGCAGGCATACTGGTTCTGAAAGGTGTGTCCTGCATTATGCAGTACCTGGCGTCCATGGCGGGCCACCGTGCGTCGTTTGGGACCCTCCAGGTCAATAGTCCGTTCTTTTCTCAGGCTCCCGGTATTGATTACACCGATTTGGTCATCAAGCCGCTCTGCCACATAGAGCTGCTTTCCATCGGGAGATAGTACCATTCCCTTGGGATTGGCTCCGGTAGGGATTCTTCCGATCACATAGCGACTGCTGATACCCAGGTGATTGGCATATATTTGAAGTTGCTCATCAGTGGATTCCTCCAGCAATGCTCTGATTTCGTCCAGGTCGACAACTGTTATCATATTGACCGCACTGTGGGAAACGTAAGCTCTTTTTCCATCCGGAGAGATCACAATATCAAATGGATCGGAGTAATAAGCATTGGGTTCATCCAACAGCAGCTGGATTATTCTTCCGTTCTCCTTCCGTTCAATAATACCAATTCCATGGGTCATCATCCATCCCCGTTCAATCTGAACGGCCGGTATCAGGTTCTTGGGTCGGATAAGAGTGCTAAGGACCATATCGCCCGATGGAGTGATCTCCACATTCTCCATGATATAGGCATCTTTCCACCGCTTGCGTGCAGTGATACGCTCCTGTTTTGTGCCTGCCACGGTCATCTCAGTAATGGGGGAGGTCATATGATCCACAGGAATCGAACGCCGGCTGGAGACATAGATTTCGCTGCCGTCGGGGGTGATGGCCGCTGAAACAGGATTGTTTCCTGCCTTCAGCCTTCTTCTCTCCTTGTGAGTCTCCAGGTCAAATATCGAAATATTATTGGAGTAGGAATTAACACAATACAGCTGTTTGCCGTCCGGGGTAATCACCATACCGGCCGGGCCAGAGCCACCCACCAGTGTATCAGTTATGCGGGACTCTTCCAGGTCAATCAAATAGATGTTATCGGCCCACTGGTTGCTTACATAGGCTGTCCGGCCATTCTTGCTCAGCGCAACTGTGTGTGGCTTATTACCCACTTCGATCTTAGTTACTATGCTTCCCGCTTCCGGGTCCAGCACAAAAAGCTGGTTGGATTCTTGTCCCACCACATAGAGCCTGCTTCCATCCTCAGAAATCGCAAGGTTGTAAGGAGAGACATAGGTCTTATGCTGCATTTTAGCAAGGATATTATCCTGCTGGGTATAGAGATGGCAGCTCCAGCATGTGATGGGGTGGTCATCCACCGCGGTCATATAATTCACATGGGCTCTGGCAGCCCGCTGTCCGAAGATCAGTCCGGCTGCTAACACAATCCCGATGGATCCGAATATAAGTATGGGTTTCAATCGTATCATCTGCAATCTTCTCTTAATTACTAGTTTCCTTCACCTTTGCATGCAATACAACAGGGTCCTCTTTTACTGCAAGAGGCTGTGTGTTTATAGGTGACAGCTCAGGGTCGGCATGGCAACCCACGCAGGCACGACGTTCATTGGCCCTCAGATAGATCCAGTTGGATGGACCTCTGACGGTTTCACCCTGACTATTCAATGCTTCAATACGCAGGGGTGTTTCTGCATCCAGCTTCAGATAGAATGAACCATCCTTTTTTACCTCCACCACGCCCAGCTCTCCATCCAGTGTGGACACCCTGATCCGGTCGGCCACTGTATCACCAGTGATACCCTGATTTACAGGGGTCATAGAGTGATTGATATTTTGCGACATCAGTAAGGCTGTCGGATTATTCTCCTCTACCGGGCTGGGAAGGATCATGGGTCGTTTCTCCATGGGGGCCACCAGAACAGGATCTGTTATAGTCCCTGATCCTTTATACAGCAGAGAAGGTGCTTCTCTGGTGATTGCATCAAATGTATAAAGGGCAAAAGGATCATTCTGGTTTGGCCGGTAGGAGACCAGGTTAGTGCTTTCTTCCATCGGATATACAGCAGCAAACACTCCCGGAAGTGCATCCGAAAGATTTTCCCTGGTATGAAGAGGACGCCTATGAAGGACCCTACACAATTGGCCATGGCTTTCTACGAAATAGATATACCCATCTGCACTTTCTTCGCCTCCGCTGAAGGGAAAGGATTCCTGGGAACCTCGGTAGTAGATCTCGGATTTGGTCCCATCAGGCCGCATGACCATCAGGGAGGGAATTTTGGAATCCGGATATTGCTCACTGGAAGAGTAAAGCACTCTTCCTTCCTGCAGTACAGAAGCATGAATATTAAGTGCTGGATTGAAGGTAATTCTTGTTAGTTCTGAACCATCCATCTGACAGCGGTGAAGATCAGATACCAGCTTGCCTTTTATACTTGTTTCCCGGCTGAATATCACAGTGCCGTCTGGCAGGGGGGCCGGTTGGAGACAATTTTCCGGAAGACTGGTAACTTTACTTATGCTACCCTTTTTCAGATCTGCGACCCAAATCTGCCAGCTAATATCTTCCGTCTGTTTCCCCTGGAAATACAGATAGCGTCCGTCATGTGAAATGGAGGGTGAAGCGGCACTTTTAAAATCCTCACTCAACACTTTAACTGGTTTACCGGGATTCCTTATATCGATTGCAATTAGTTTTGCACCTTCGTAAGAGTCAAGTTTGACTTCAGTTAATTCAACTGCCACCACCATTCCTTCATAGGAGTTGCTGCTACACGAAAGACATGCTACACTAGCAATTCCAGCGTAAACAGCCACTCTGAAATGCCTAAACCATCTACTGCTTCTGTTCATCTGCTTTCTCATTCTTCTGTAACGGTAAG
>QMPQ01000357.1 GCA_003648635.1 Bacteroidota bacterium
ATACTCCACAGAGTGACGTACCTGTAAATAGATATTGTGCATGGAAAGGGTATCGAAAATCTCGACCTTGAACTCCATCGGGTCCTGCCAGCTCCACATCCCATGCTCTGTCGACTCATACTGATCATAAACCATGTCTGAGTCGCACGATTGACAGTGCAGCAGTAGCACTATGCCCACAAGTATAAGAGGATATCTCATCAGTTTTTCCGGTGATTCCTGTGGGGTCTATGTTTCTTCTTTTTCTTTCTGGAATTCTCCCTTTCAAAGCGGGTAAGAGATCCCTGTCCAGCCCCATTGGTATATTCCAGGCTCTCCGGTTTATCCGCTATAGTAAACTCGACTAGCTCATCGGGCACCTCTCCGTTTCTGTTCATTGCCTGAATTTCTGACACCCGCTCGGTGGGAACCAGTATAAGTGCCTGTCCACTCCCTTCTGTTGTTCCATACCACATAATCCCCCTGTATACATCCGTTTTAACGTGATAGGCTTCTCCCTGCTTTAATTTCAGGTTGGTGTTTGTATCAGGAAATTGTTTTCGTGCATCTTCATAACCAGCCAGTTCATAATTGAGGCAACATTTTAGCTTGCCACATTGTCCGGCAAGCTTTTGTGGATTCAGGGCGACCTCTTGTACACGGGCCGAATGAGTGCTTACCGAGACAAAATTGGTCACAAAAGTTGAACAACATAGCTCTCTGCCACAGGTTCCAATCCCGCCGATCCTTCCAGCCTCTTGCCTGGCTCCGATCTGCTTCATTTCTATACGGATTCTGAAGGATTCCGCCAGTACTTTTATCAATTCTCTGAAATCCACACGTTCATCGGCGATGTAGTAAAAGATGGCTTTGGTACCATCACCCTGGTACTCCACATCTCCAATTTTCATATTCAATCTCAGATCTGCTGCTATCTTCCTGCTCCGAAGCATGGTATCCTCCTCCTTGTCGATGGCCTGCTTCCACTTATCAATGTCCACCTGTTTTGCCTTGCGGTAAACCTTCTTTAGCTCCTCCCGGTCACCCTTGTATTTTGTCCTTTGGCGCTGCTTCTCAACAATTTCCCCTGCCAGTGAAATAATACCTATATCATGCCCTGGCGATGCCTCCACAGCAATTATATCACCCCGCTTCAGGCGCAGCTCATTTACGTTTCGGTAAAAGCTTTTACGGGTGTTTTTAAACCGCACTTCAACAAGTTCGGGAATATCATTATCAGACACCTCCCTCAACCAGTCGTAGGATTCCAGTTTGGAACAGCTTCCAAAATAGGAATCGATCCTTTCCAGATTCTCTTCATTGACCTCCAAGTGCCTTTCCTTACAACAACCTCTCGCTTTCAGGCTTTCCATAGTGTAAAAATAGAGATTCCGATCTTAAAACAAAACAGGGTCAGTTTGCTGCAGTAGCTTTTTGCATCAACAGCCTGATTACCCTGATAGAAAGGTCCATCAGTATGATCCTGGCATTCCCATTGGCCTCAATATGATTTCCGGCCAGTGTAAAGGTCTCTGCCAGGGCGTGCACATTTCCTTCATGAATAAAAGGGCTGAACTTGCGAGAGAATTCTGACTCCTTCGCTGACATATAGTTCAAGCTATCATTCTCCATATTTAGTATAAAATTCTCCCGAAGCAGCCGCAATGAATAGTCGATTACTTGCTTCTGCCTCTCCCGGCCCATTCCAGCCACGCGCTCCACCCAGCCATTAATCTGAACAATATCCCTTGCATAAGAGAGCCTCATTAATTCAGTGAAAAGCTCAAAATGTTGCCGCTCCACATCATCCTGACGAAGGGTCTGTAAGGCCGTACTCATATTGCCGTTCGCCCTAAGCACGGCATCTTCAATCTGCTGCTGATCTGCTTGTCCCAGTTTCATCAAACCTTCCCGAAGGTCTGCTCCTGAAATGGGTGGCACATGAAACAACTGGGTCCGGCTCAATATGGTGGGTAGAATTTTGTTGGTATGTTCAGACACCATCAGAATCAAGGTCTTTTCGGGTGGTTCTTCAATCAATTTCAGCAACTTGTTGGCAGCCGGCTGATTCATTTTCTCAGGCAACCAGATCACCACCATTCGATAGTCAGATTCATAGGGTTTGAAGGCCAGCTTCCGTATGATATTTTCACTCTCCTTTACGTTGATGATTCCCTGCTTATTCTCAGCTCCAAGGGATTCATACCACTGGCTCTCTGTTAGATAAAGGTCGGTAAGCAGTGCCTCTCTCCATTCAACAGCATAGTCATCACTTACAGGCGGTGCCGTCATGCTGCCTGTTTTCAGGACAGGAACCACAAAATGAAGATCTGGGTGTACCAGCTTCCCAAACTTTATACAGGAGGGACAAACACCACAGGCATCATCTTCCTGCCTGTCGTTACATGCCAGATATTGTGTCATGGCCACCGCAAGAGCCAGCTTTCCGGTCCCTTCAGGCCCAAATAGCATCATAGCATGAGGGGTACGGTCTTCCCGAACCAAACTAAGGAGTTTACCTTTTACCTCCTGCTGCCCTATGATCTCTTTAAACAACATTGTTCTTCCAAACTGTAAATGTAGAATTTCTTTTTTACCTTTGGGATTCCTTACCGGAACTCAACAATAATATATAAAATTTACAGATATGCAAATGATTGATAATTATAATTTTGCGGGGAAGAAGGTAATCATCAGAGTTGATTTTAATGTGCCTCTGGGAGCTCAGTATGAGGTAACAGATGACACCCGAATTCGTGGAGCGCTGCCTACCATAAAAAAGGTGTTGCAGGATGGTGGTTCAGCTATACTGATGTCACACCTTGGACGTCCGAAATCAGGACCAGAAGAGAAATTTTCCATGAAACATATTATTCCTGTTCTTGCGGATCACCTGGGAATGGATATACAGTTTGCCAATGATTGCGCAGGTGAAGAAGCGGTCTCCAAATCGACTGCCCTTAAGCCTGGGGAAGTGCTCTTACTGGAAAACCTTCGTTTCTACAGTGCTGAGAACAAGGTGAAGACCGACGATGAGAAAGCGGCCACAAAGGTA
>QMPQ01000358.1 GCA_003648635.1 Bacteroidota bacterium
ATGTTTTAGAGTGAAGCCCGTGCATTCCATATGGATTCTGATGTGTGTCATTTTTCTTGGCAGCACCCTTCTGTTGCCGGGTCAGGTGGCTCAATTCAGTCATTATGGTGTCTCAGATGGTTTATCACAGAGCGAGATTCTCTGCATCTTACAGGATTCAGAAGGGTATATCTGGGTTGGAACCCAGAATGGCTTGAATAAATTTGATGCTTACTCCTTTGAACGTTTTTTTAACAATCCGGCAGATCACCACACAATCTCCAACAACTGGATCTTCGATATAGCTGAGGATCAGAATGGTATACTTTGGATAGGGACCAAAGACGGGCTGAACAAATACGATAAAAACACGGGGCAGTTTTCAAGGGTCAGTTTCCCCGACAGCATCGATGCCACAGCTTACAACTATGTATATGGGATTACTGCGGATGAATCCCACATTTACATTAATCAATCGCCGACCCTGTCTGTGCTGGACATCAATACAGGGGCCATCCGATCATACAAAAACACCTTTGAGACTGAAGGGGCGCTTTATGATAGAGGTTTCCCCGTCTTTAAATGCAGCAAGGGAATGATATGGATTGGCTCGGTAAATGGCCTGTGCCATTTCAATCCGCAGGAACAGGAATTTACCTATTTCCACCCCGGAGAACCTGGCACCAACTCAATCAGCAATGGCCATATCACCTCCTTACTGGAAGACAAGAAGGGAAATGTGTGGGTCGGAACAGAAGAAGGATTAAATATTTACTATTCTGAAACAGAACAAATCGTCCGGTACATGCACGACAGAAACGATCCGGGCAGCCTGAGTCATGACTATATACAGTCAATGATCCAGGATCATGAGGGAAATATCTGGATCGGTACCGACGGAGGAGGATTGAATAAAACGACAGGCATTCTCCCTGCCGGTGTTTTAGAATTTACCCATTTCAGGAATCTGGCAGACAACAATAATTATATTGGTCATGATATCGTGCTCTCGCTGTTGGAAGACAGCTCACACAATCTCTGGATAGGTACCCTTGCAGGGATCGATAAGACCGATCTTAAGAAGAAAAGTATTTCATATTTTTCGAAATCTGACAATCCAAACTCAATCGATCTGCTGGATAATGTTATTGCTTCGGTATTTGAAGATGATGATCACAGGCTGTGGGTCGGGACCTGGGGGAAGGGTTTGAGCATCGTGGACCGGAATACGAATAAATCCATGCACTACCTGGCCGAGTCTGTTGGTGAAAGACATATTCCTGAGAACCATATCCATGTTATTTTCAAGGATAGCAAATCCAGAATATGGCTGGGGACACGAAACGGTGTCAGTATTTTTGACAGTTCAAGCCATCAATTTATCCCTGTTGAAGAGTATTTTGATGTGCCCGATTTCTCTTATTTCAGCAACAATAGGGTTTATTGCATCATCGAAACTATGGATGGCAGGTTCTGGATCGGGACTGGAAACGGTATCTGTATCCTGGATACAGAATTAAAAAAAGGGACTGTCATTAGAGAGGACAGCGAGGGACCACTGACCATCAGCAGGAATTTAGTCTATTCTTTGCTGGAGGACCGGGATGGAGAAATCTGGATCGCTGCTTCAAACGGGCTGGACAGGTATGATCCATCAACAAAGCTGCTTAGCCATTATGCCAGCGATCCCGGTTCGTCAAACAGCCTGAGCGACAATTTTACCGTTTCTCTCTGCGAGGATCGCGAAGGTAATATCTGGATTGGAACCAGCGTGGGAACCAGTAGGTTCAGCAAGTCTGACTCTACTTTCATCAGCTATTCCGTTAAAGATGGTTTACCAAGCAACATCGTCTACGACATTGTCCAGGATGGCAAAGGCAATCTCTGGTTTTCTACCGGATCGGGCCTGGCCATGAAGAATCCGGATGCGTCAGCAGCCGATGCTTTTATTATCGTGGATGAATTGCTGGGGAAAGAGTTTAACATCAAGGCCGTATATAAAAATGATCAGGGTGAACTGTTTTTTGGTGCCATGGACGGTTTGATCTCCTTTCACCCCGATTCACTGACTGGAAATAATTTTATTCCGCCGCTAGCTATAACTTCCTTCGAGAAGGAGAACAATGGAATCCGGCAAAAAATCAATGTGTATACCGAAGAGATTGATCTTTCTCACAGGGATTACTCTTTTACCATTGAATTTTCTGCCCTCGATTTTACCAATCCTTCAAAGAACAGGTATTCTTACAAAATGGAAGGCATCTCTGATAACTGGATTGAGATCGGGACCCGGCGATTTGTCCCATTTACCAATCTTCCTCCGGGCGCCTATACTTTTAGCGTAAAGGGAAGCAACAACGACGGAGTATGGAATGAGGCCGGAGCCAGCATACGTATAAACAATCATCCCCCCTGGTGGAGAAGCAACTATGCCTATGTAGCCTACGTCCTTGCTTTGATTGTGCTGATTAATCTGATCATCCGATTGAGAGAGCAGAGCCTGGTCAGGGAGAAAAGAAACCTTGAAGAAAAGATCAGAGAACGCATATCCGAGATTGCTCAGAAGAATAATGAGTTAAATGAGTTGAACGCCATGAAGGATACTTTCTTTTCGATCCTGGCGCACGACCTTAAAAATCCATTTTCAAGCCTGTACTCATTAAGTGGATTGGTGGTTCAAAATTTTCAGAGCATGGAAGATGAGGAAAAGTTGACCGCATTGAAAAAAATCGAAGATTCAAGCAAACTCATTTACAATCTGCTGGAAAATTTGTTAACCTGGTCTCGTTCACAGAGAGGCGACATAGACTACGCGCCTGATAAATTCATGCTTTCGGACCTGGTCCATACCAACATCAATCTTCACAGGGTGGCTGCTGAGTCCAAGGGAGTTCGGCTTAGCTCAGAAGTGAACGGTGATTTACAGGCTTATGGAGACCGTGAAATGATCAGCACTGTTCTCAGAAATCTGATTAACAATGCCATCAAGTACAGTCACAGGGGAGGAGTGGTTGAAGTAAATGTAGCTGAGAAGGGTGATTTTATGGAGGTGACG
>QMPQ01000359.1 GCA_003648635.1 Bacteroidota bacterium
ATCCTTATAAATACCAACTATATGCTGTGGATAGCCTAACATTGACATTTGGTATCCAATAATGCTGTCAACTTCAAACTCTTTGGCAGCGGTTTCATTGATAAGCATTGCTCCAATGTCACTTGCCCTATCCCATTTATAATTTCTACCTTCTACTATTTCAAGACCCATAGTTTCAACAAAATCAGGATCAGCAATCATAGCCTGGTAAGATATTTTTACTCCATTAATCTCCTCCTCATCGGTAATATGATATGCTTGTCCAAATTCGTTCCCTGCACGAGCTACACTATAAATAGCAGGGTGTTCTAAAATTCTTTGTTTAAATAATTCATATTTTTCATTGATATCATCATTTGAATGGAAGTAGATGATATTTGTATTATCGAAACCTAAATCTTTTGTTTTCATAAAATTTATCTGCTTCGAAATAATAATTACCCCAATAATTAATACAAGCGATATTGTAATTTGAATGATAGATAAGGATTGTTTAAATAGCATACCCTTTTTTCCAGATGTTACTTCATTTTTTAGTGTTTTTATTGGATTATAACGCGATAAAACAATGGCGGGATAAAATCCGGCAAGAGCACCAATCACAATGGTTCCCGCAAGAAAAATCAGCAGAATAGCAGGTTCTTCGAGATATCCGATAGACAACTCTTTTCCGATCAGCTTATTGAACAATGGTTTTATACTTTCCGTAAGTATAATGGAAGCAAAAACAGCAATAAATGCCAGTACAATTGCCTCACCAATAAACTGGCCGATGAGATTTGTTCGAGAAGATCCTGCAACTTTCCTAAGGCCGATTTCTCTGCTTCTTAATGTTGATTTTGCCAGGGAGAGATTGATGAAGTTGATTAATGCAACCACCAGGATAAGAATACCTAAAATAATAATCAGAGATATGAATTGAATCTTGTTATTCCCGTAAAAAGGCACTTTACTCAGAGGAACCATTTCCATGGTAATTTCATTTACCTCATCACTTTCAGGATCAATATCATTTTTTTCACAAATAAAACTAACAAATTCGGCACGCGCCTTTTTTATAAAAACATTCACTTCAATATTGTCATGTAAGGTGATAAATGTAAGGTACCCCCAATTATAGTGATCCTGATCAACTTCAATAATCCCCGGTTTAATATCATTAAGTGTGCTAAACGATGCTATGGCAGTATATTTAATAGAAGAATTATCGGGTACATCTGCAATGACTGCTGTTATGGTTAAAATATGCCTGATTTTTCCTTCTCCGCTTATGAAATCAATGCTTTTGCTTACAACATCAGTACTCCCGAAAAGCTTCATGGCCGATGATTCTGTCAGGACGAGCGCATATGGATTATTAAGTGCTGTGGATAAATCACCTGCAACTGGTGTAACGCTGAACATTTTAAAAAAATCAGGTTCTGCGTAAATAATATCTTTAAACTCAACAAGTTTATCGGAATTCAATTGCTTTAAATAGGCATTTTTTCCACCCCCATATTGTTGATCGATACGAACCAGAAGCTTTATCTCAGGGAATTTTTCTTTCATTGTATACCCTATATGAGCTGTTGTTATCAGTTCATCAAAAGCACTCACCTGATATATATTCTCATAATTCTCATGGTACTTATCGTAAGTTAACTCACTCACTACGTAAACCATTATTAGCGTAAATATGGAAATTCCCAGGGCCAGTCCGCCTATATTGATCAATGAATGTAGTTTAAACCTTACTATATTTCTGAGCGCGGTTATAATGTAATTTTTGATCATTATTCAAGAGTTATACTACCTATTGGTCAAATAGCATACCGGAATCATATATCACTATGTAGTAGCCACTTATGTCATGAGTCCACGCATGCAACCAAAGCTTTACTGACTAATATTTGGACATTCGCTGACTAATATTTAGACAGTTGTTATGAATATTATACATTTACACCTATGTCTGTAAAAAAGAGAAAACTTTTGATCGTTGATGATAATAAAAATATACTGACTGCGCTTACCCGTTTACTCGAGATGGAAGTTGACGAAGTCCACACTGCCAGTAATCCTAATTTAATTCACAGCATGGTCAGATCAAATGATTATGACGCAATCTTGTTGGACATGAACTATTCGGCGAGTGTTCAATCTGGAAACGAAGGCCTATTCTGGATGAAAGAGATTCTTAAAATGGATCCGAATGCAATCATTATTCCAATCACTGCATATGGCGATATTGATTTGGCTGTAAGGGCAGTAAAAGAAGGTGCTGCTGATTTTGTAGTAAAACCATGGGATAATGATAAATTACTAGCAACCTTAAACTCAGCCTACAATCTACGGAAATCAAAACTTGAAGTTGAATCGTTAAAGGATAAGCAAAAGTCATTGCTTGAAAAAATTGACAAGAAGTATTCTTGTATAATAGGATCATCATCGGTAATGCAAGAAATTCATGAAACCATTAAGAAAGTAGCCGGAACTGATGTAGACATCCTTATACTTGGTGAGAATGGAACAGGAAAAGAGCTGGTTGCTCGTGAGATACATCGACAATCAATCCGAAATCAAGAAATATTGATCAGTGTGGATATGGGCTCCTTAAGCGAATCTTTATTTGAAAGCGAAATGTTTGGGTACGAGAAAGGAGCTTTCACCGATGCAAAAGAAAAGCGTAGAGGACGCTTTGAAATAGCTTCTGATGGAACATTGTTTTTAGATGAAATAGGAAACCTTTCACTTTCTATGCAAGCCAAATTATTATCTGCATTGCAAAACAGAACTTTTACACGAATTGGAGCCAATACTCCCATAGAATTTGATACACGACTAATTTGTGCAACCAATAAGAATTTGAAGGAAATGACTTCAAAAGGTTTATTTCGAGAAGATTTATTCTTTAGGATTAATACCATTGAGTTAACTATACCTCCATTGCGAGATCGTGGCGATGATATTCTGGAGCTAGCAGAATTTTTTCTCAATAATTTCAAAGCAAAGTATGGAAAGAACTCATTGAAACTG
>QMPQ01000360.1 GCA_003648635.1 Bacteroidota bacterium
ATTCTCGATACCGAGGCTTATGACCGGGCAACATCCGTATACCTGGTCGACCGAGTGGTTCCCATGCTTCCCGAGAAACTATCCAATGGGGTATGTTCGCTTCGCCCCAATGAAGATAAGCTCACCTTTTCGGCTGTCTTTAAAATGAATGAGCAAGGGGAAGTGCTGGATGAGTGGTTTGGACGCACTGTAATCCATTCGGCAAGACGCTTCTCTTATGAAGAGGCACAGAAAATTATTGAAACCGGCGAAGGAGATATGAAGGCTGAAATGCTGAAGCTCTACGAGATTTCAAAAGTACTGAAAGAGAAACGCTTTAAGAATGGTTCGGTTAACTTCGAACGGGAAGAGGTCAAGTTTCATCTGGCAGAGGATGGGACCCCTACAGGGGTCTATTTCAAGGTTCAGAAAGAAGCCAACTGGCTGATCGAAGAGTTTATGTTGCTGGCCAATAAGAAGGTGGCGGCCTATGCCAGCAGGGGTGGAAAGTATGAAAAGGACGTGAGCCCGGCAGAACCCAAAGGACAACCGGAGGATCTGAGCCGTAAGGCGAAGAACAAGGTTGTCGGAAAAACATTTGTTTACCGCATACACGATCAGCCAGACCCGGAGAAGATGGTAAACTTCACTCGCTTTATTGGCAAGTTTGGTCACAACATGAATCCTCAGCAGTCGGGCCGACGCCTCTCCATAGCTCTCAATGGTTTACTGGACCAGGTGCAGGGAAAAAAAGAGCAGAATGTGGTGGAGATGATGGCACTGCGCTCCATGGCGAAAGCGCGTTATTCTACCCAGAACATTGGCCATTATGGCCTGGCCTTTCAGGACTATGCCCACTTCACATCACCCATCAGGCGCTATCCTGATCTGATGGTACACCGCTTGCTGGCTCACTACCTGGAACATGGCGAATCAAAGAATGCAGAAACCTATGAAAAGCGATGTCAGCATGCCTCTGAGATGGAGCGTCGGGCCGTAGACGCTGAAAGAGCCTCTACCAAGTACAAACAGGTAGAGTTCATGCAGGATAAGGTGGGGAAAATCTTCGATGGAGTAGTTTCGGGCCTTACAGATTGGGGGATTTATGTTGAGATCGTTGAAAATAAGTGTGAGGGGATGGTTTCTATCAAGAGCATCGCAGATGATTTTTATGAGTTCAACGAGGAGGAATATATGATTGTAGGCAAGCAATCGGGAAAGAAATTTGAAATAGGTGATGAAGTAAAGATAGAGGTAATGAATGCCAACCTCTCCAGGAGACAGCTCGATTACAAGCTTGTAGAACTGGACGAGGAGGTTTAATTTTGGAAGCTTAACTAATAGTTTGACAAATGGTTGTTGTCAAAGAGGAGGTCAGATTGCATATTGTGGGAATCGCCCGCAGGATCTTCACCAGGTATGGTTTCAGAAAAACTACCATGGATGAGATTGCCAGTGCTTCACAGATGGGGAAGAGCTCCGTTTACTATTATTTCAAAAGTAAAGAGGATATTTTCCGTGCCGTGGTGGAGTTTGAAGCCATTATGCTGAAAGAACGGCTCAACCGGATCATTAGTAAAGACAATTCTCCCACCGAGAGGCTTAAGGCCTATATACTCTTCAGACTTCACCATGTCAAAACCCTGGAAAATTTCTATGCAGCACTAAATGAAGAGACCCTGTCCCATATGGGTTTCATCCTGGAGATCAGACGCAACTTTGAAATTGAAGAGCAAGAACTGGTCAGCAAGATACTGGAGGATGGTATGGAGCAGGGTGTCTTTCAGCTGAGCAGTTCAAAGATAGGGGCCATCGCCATCTCCACCATGATGAAGGGGCTGGAAGTACCTCTCCTGCTGGACGAGGCGCATAAAACCGACCGCGAAGAACTACTGGAAGATCTGATTCGGGTTCTCCTTTACGGTATTCTGAAGAGGTAGTTTCTATTCACCCTTGACCAGGGCCACCATCTTGTGGTTGATTTCCGAGTTCTGGTAGATCCCTTTAAACTTCTCGGCACCTGGACCAAAGGCAAAAACAGGAATCAGTGTGGCCGAATGATTACCAGATGCAAAGATGAGCTCAATTTCGGCGTAGTTTGCATAACCGGATTCACCAGGTGCTGGTTTTTTGGGTCCCAGGGCTAAACCACCGGTCTCGTGGTCGGCCGTGACCACCACCAGGGTATTTCCATCCTTCTCGGCAAAGTCCAGGGCAGCTGCAATGGTCTTTTCAAAATCAAGCATCTCACCTATCAGGTACTCAGCGTCGTTGGCGTGACCAGCCCAGTCTATCTGAGAACCTTCAACTATCAGGAAGAAGCCCTCCTGATTATGACTTAGATGACTGATGGCCAGGGAGGTGGCTTCGGGCAGAAAATCGCCTCTTCCTTCTCTCATAGGGGGCATTGATCCGCCTTCAGGTAAAAAGCCATATTTCTGATCGGCACTCAGTGTACCGGGGCCAGGTAATCCCGTGGTATCGATAATAAAACCATTTTCAGCCGCCAGAGGCAGGATATCAACACTATCTCTCCGTGCATTAAATTTATCCCTTCCACCACCGGCAAAAAAATCTATTTCTGAAGTTAGCAGCTGGGAAGCAATCTCCTCCTCCATGCTTCGTTGCACCACATGAGCATAGAAAGAGGCAGGTGTTGCATGTGAAATGGTGGAAGTGGCCACCACACCTGTACTCCAGCCCATAGAGGCTACCAGCTCAGCTATATTTTGAACCGACGCTTTGGTGGTATCCACACCAATGGCACCATTGTATGTCCTGGTACCAGTGGCCAATGCAGTACCGCTGGCAGCTGAATCGGTCACCTTTTGAATGGCCGAGGAAGTTTGCTGCAGTCCAATTTCGTTAAAGCGCTTAAAGACAGAGGGCTGGTCGCCAAAATAGAATCCGGTGGAGACTGCTGAGAGTCCCATTCCATCACCAATAAGGAATATAATATTGGTGGGCTTTTCTGTTTCGGGTTGACTATTAACAGAGGAAGTGCAGGCCAGTGTAAGAAGGGCCAGTAAAAG
>QMPQ01000361.1 GCA_003648635.1 Bacteroidota bacterium
CCAGGTGAGTTTCCAGGTGAATCCGGGTGACCGTATTGGCCTGGTGGGACGAAATGGTGCAGGAAAAACTACCATCCTGAATCTGATTGACGGACGGCATGATCCGGATGAAGGAAGGGTGGTGAAAAGCGCCGGCAAGGAGGTAGGATATCTGCCTCAGCAGATGAAGCACCGGAAGGGGAAATCGCTATACAGGGAGGCTCTGAATGCATTTGCATCGGTGATTGCCCTGAAAAAGAGAATTGATTCCATTACCGCCGAACTTGGAGAGAGAAGCGACTACGAGTCGAAAGCCTATCTGGACCTGATACAGGAACTTACCAATGCCAATGAACTTTTTGAGATGGAGGGTGGACATAGCATCCATGCCGATGTGGAACAAACACTCATAGGACTTGGATTCAGGAAAAGTGATATGGAACGCCCGATACATGAATTCAGTGGTGGGTGGCGCATGCGTGTGGAACTGGCCAAAATTCTTTTACGCAGACCGGACTATATATTACTGGATGAGCCCACCAATCACCTGGATATAGAATCGATCCAATGGCTGGAAGAGTTCCTGGGATCTTACCCCGGAGGTGTCCTGATTATATCGCACGACCGGGCCTTCCTGGATAATGTAACAAACAGAACCGTAGAACTTTCCCTGGGAAAGATCTACGATTATAAAGTTTCTTACTCCTCATATGTACAGCTGAAAGAAGAGCGGATTACAGTGCAGCAGGCTTCCTATGAAAATCAGCAAAAACTGATTCAGGAAACGGAAGAATTTATTAATCGTTTCCGGTATAAGGCCACCAAGGCGGTTCAGGTACAGTCGCGCATCAAGCAGCTGGATAAATTGGATCGAATTGAAGTGGAGAAGGAGGATGATTCAAGTATGAATCTGAAGTTTCCTGGCTCTGTACGGTCCGGGACCATTGTGGTTGAGGCAAGAGACCTAAAGAAGGAGTTTGGAGATATTCAGGTCTTAAATGGTGTGGATATGGTGATCGAGCGGGGTGAAAAAGTGGCCTTTGTTGGGAAAAATGGAGAGGGTAAAACCACCCTGTCCAGAATTCTGGTGGGTGAGCTGGATTATACCGGGGGACTGAAAATGGGGCATAATGTGAAACTGGGTTATTTTGCCCAGAACCAGGATGAGATCATGGATGGAAACCTTACTGTGCTTGAGACAGTCGATCATGCGGCTGTAGGTGATATCCGGACGAAGATTCGGGATATCCTGGGCGCCTTCCTGTTCAGTGGAGAGGATGTGGATAAAAAAGTGAGGGTGCTTTCGGGTGGAGAGCGTTCCAGGCTGGCCATGGCCAGGATGTTGCTCCAACCTTTCAACCTCCTGATACTGGACGAGCCAACCAACCATCTGGACCTGCGGTCAAAAGATATTCTGAAAAAAGCATTGCTGGCCTTTGATGGTACACTTATTGTGGTTTCTCACGACAGGGAGTTTCTGGACGGACTGGTGGACAAGGTATATGAGTTCAGGGACCAGAAAGTGAAGGAGCATTTGGGTGGGATATATGACTTCCTGCAGCGAAGGAAACTGTCATCCCTGAAGGAGATAGAGCGAAAGGAGAAACCCAGGAAAGCAGGAGCTGATTCATCTGCACCCCGGGAGGCCTCTTCCATTGGAAGATCTTCTAAACCAGTCTCTTCAGCTGCTAAAGAGCCTTTAATACAGTCCAACAAGGAACAGTACAAGGAGAAAAAGGAGCAGGAGAAGAAGATCAGGAAGATTGCCAATCGTGTGAAATCGCTGGAGCATGAAATTGAACAAATCGAGGAGGAACTCTCAAAAATGGATGAGAAATTAATGAATCCTGACAATATCGATGGGATGCACGTATATGAGGCTTACGAGCAGCTTAAACTCAAGCATGACGAAGCATTGTCATCGTGGGAAAAACAAACCGTGTTGCTTGAAAAGATGTCAGCAAAAAGAAAATAGCTAAATTTAGGTCATGGGACGAAAGGGATTATGCTTGGTCGTTTGTTGTGTCTTGACTGTTCTGGCAGCCGCTTGTACCTCGTCAAAAAAAACCGCCACTGCGGAAACTCAGGGACAATTGGCTTCCCTCTACAATCCCAGCAAGCTTTCACTTCACCCCGATTTTTCAATTTTTCACCAGAACACTAATTACTCTCTACTCTATATCAGAGCATATCCATCTGAATTGAGGTTTAATGAGACTAATGCAGAAGCAGAATACCGGGCCTTACTGCAGGTTAAATATGAGCTTTTCGGATTGGATGCGACCGAAGGGGAGGAAGGCGCAGTGATCGATTCTGCATCGGTAGTCTACAAGCTTCAGAAGCGTGATGAGAGGAGCCCGGCCTTTTTTGCTTCTCTTAGCATTCCGGTCCGGCAGGGCAATCGATATTTACTCAAGGTGGAAACGACAGATCTGAACAGGGGGAGCATGGGACTTGAGTACCTCTATGTGGATAAAACCGACCCCAATAGTGCCCAGAATTTTAAAGTGGTCTCTACCTTTTCGGGATATCCCAAGTTTCTGCGTTTTTTTCTTACGGGGGAGAAGTTCAATGTACAGTACAGGGATCGTGGAGTTGATTCCATCTATGTGGACTATTTCAGGATTACCAATGAATTGCCACGCCCACCCATCACTGCTACTTCCGATTACACAATGAATTATGTCGCGGATACAAGCTATGTTTTCCCCCAGGTCGACACGGTGGAATACGACCTCCGCCTGGAAGGAATGTACCATATAAAAGTAGATAAAGAACAGAGCGAGGGGCTTACGCTCTTTAATTTCGGAGGCACTTTCCCCGAGGTAAAGAGCTCTAAGGAACTTTTGGAGCCGCTATTCTACCTGACTACACTTGCAGAGTATAAGGACCTGAGAACAGAACCAAACAGGAAACTTGCTGTGGATGATTACTGGTTAAGAATAGGGAAAAGTATTGAGAAATCAAGGGAGCTGATCAGGATCTACTATAACAGGGTGATCTATTCAAATCTTTATTTCTCCTC
>QMPQ01000362.1 GCA_003648635.1 Bacteroidota bacterium
CAATCACCAGAACAACATAAATCCACAATCGTTTATACATGGGCACTGAAATGTGAATGTATAGTTTAAAGGGTATCTCATTGAATGTCCCATCGCTGTTGAAAGCCCGCAGATTGAAGGTGTATTTGCCATCCGGGATCTTGGTAAAGGTTACATGGTTTTCATGGGAAGCGAGGGACCAGCTGTCATCCTGTCCTTCCATCATATAACTGTAGGTCACTGCGCCGGGATTTTCCAGGTTAATTCCAATGAAATCGATTCTGATTGTATGTCTCCCCGGGGGAAGATGCAATTCATCTTTCAGCTCTTGTGCCCTGTTATTTACCTGCACTGATACGATGGATAGTGCTGGTGGAGGAGGCTGGTCCTTCTCAAGGTGAGGATTGTATTCAAGGACTCCGGCTGAAGATCCAAACCAGAGTATCTCATTCTGATCCTTGAACACAGCGTTCCGGTTAAATTCCATACTCTGGTCAATACCTACTTCATCTTTCATATTACTGACAAAGCCATCTGAAATCCTGATCCGGCTGAGCCCCCCCCGGTGACTGACCCATATATATTTCTCATAATCACCCACAAGTGAATTGCAGAAATCGGATAGAAGACCATCTTCGGTATTGTAATTTGTAAGTGAATCGCCTTCCACTCTAAAAACACCATTGCCATCGGTTCCTATCCATATGACTCCCTCCGGAACTTCAGTGATGGATCTGATGTTAAGAGCCCCACCAACTGCAGGGATAATCAGTTTGGTAATTGAATCATCCTGAATATACGATACAGAATTGCTTAATGTAGAAATCCAGACTTTTCCGGAAGCATCTACTTCTAAATTATTAACAGTATTGTGTGGCAATCCTGCGTTGCTGATAGTAAACCATGTGGTGAGTCCGCTTCTGTTATCTATTTTACACACCCCCTTGTCTGTTGCTATCCAGAGCAATGAGTCCCTGAATGCCATGGCGTTGATGGTGTTTTCAAGTGTGCCAGAGCTGATTTGAATTCTTTTAAAGCGATTATCCCCTGTGTTCATATGAAATACACCATTCTGGCTGGTTCCTATCCAGAGATCTCCAGCCGGCGAACCAACAACCGCAGTCACCCTGTCGTCTGGCAAGCCGTACTCCGGGCCAGAGACTGGAAGGATCTCACCATTTTTCCTGTTGACCTTGATCAATCCGTTCTCGTTCCCAAACCAGAGGTGATCGTCTGTGGTGTAGATGGAGTGTATATTTTTACTGATTACATTATCATCAAAAGAATAGAAGGTAAAGGCTTCATCCACCAGCCTGACCAATCCCTTTCCGAACATGCCCAGCCAGATATTCTTTTCACGGTCCTCAAATACTAGCTTCAGATTATCTCCCGGAAGTCCGTTGGCTTCGTTAAAATTTGACCAGGATAGAAATTTTCCCTGGCTGTCAGGCATCAATTTATACAAGCCATTTCCAAAGGTTGAAATCCAAAGGATTCCCCGACTGTCTTCAAAGATATGTTGTTGACCTTCTATACCAGCTACACCAGATAATTCAAGAGGTCTTGTTTGAGATTTAAGATCCTTTGGATAAAAGGTATAGATGCCCTCATCCTCGGTAATGATATAGAGGGTGCTGTCGTTCCGTGACAGCATCAGATCCTGGATTTTTGTATCAGGAACCCCCTCCAGTACCGAAATGAACCTTATTGTGTTTGATTCATTTTCGATGGCAAAAATATGGACCCCATCCATGGAGCCTAAAGCACATTCCGTGGAGGATAAAAATTCCATATTGAAAATTTGAACCTGATGATCCGGATCGCGAAGGAGTATGGGTTGATGATCTGGCTCTATCTTCCAGATCCCCCCCGATTGAGTACTCGCCCAAATGATATTCCCCGTGCTCTTGATATCAGTAATGCTTCCAGTACCCTGTTCACCCTCCACCAATTTGGTAAACACCTTCCCATTGTAATGTGTAATTCCCCCGTCATTATGTCCGAACCATGAATCCTGGTCCATACTATGAGAACAGCTTATGAAGTTGCTGCAAAGTGAATCCGAAATATTGAAAACCTCGAAAGTATTCCCATCATACCGGGCCAGGCCGTCACCAGTTCCTATCCAGAGATACCCTGCAGCATCCTGGTGCAGGGAGTAGACATAATCCTGGGGCAGACCGGATTTCACATCGAAAGCCACTACTTTGTGTTGCTGGGCTGCAGCCATAGCGCAGAACGCGATATATACAACGAACGAGGCAATTATGCGCCGGAAGACGAAAAAGTTAACTGGAGTTGACCAACTCATGGTTTCTATCTTTCTATGACACGCATTCGAATTTTCGCATTATATACTGGCACTCCCCCGATGGGAATAACAAAAAAGGGCAACATCTCTCCATACTGGTTCTGGACCGTCAATACCACATTGTTATTGTTGATCTTCTGGTTCCTGTTTTTAATAAACTGGATCTCCATGGAGGTATCTTTTTCCTCTTCTACGATTTTAAATTCCCTTTCTATCCAGTTATCCTCCCCTGAGACCGGGCACAACTCCCCGTTCTTGGCCACCGACACGATCCTGATAAACCCGTCGTCATCCCAATCAAAATTTGAAATCTTCACCGAAATGGTCCTGTCGTCTATATAAGGGTATATCTGGGACACGTTATTCTGATTATTGGACAGCCTGAACGTGTATTCGTAGGTAAACAGGTTACCTCCATCCACTTCATGGTTCTCTTTGGACTTGGTACTGAGAAAGTATGAGTAAAGATTACCATCATCTCCAGCCTCTCCCTGGGCAATAATTTTGAATACCTGACCATCAACTTTTTCAACATACTCACCTTCAAGAGGATTAAAGGGGCCAAACGAGTACCAGTTGTTATCATACCGATTACTTTCTCCGAAGCTTTTCGAGGCAAGCAGGTTACCGCTCTTGTAGTTGCCCTCCGGGTCCACTGCCTGGGCATCAGGATCTGTATAGCAGCCTTTACCACCATAAACTGAGA
>QMPQ01000363.1 GCA_003648635.1 Bacteroidota bacterium
ATGGAACTGTAAATGTGGACACCACTTTTACTATTCGTGTGGCCAACGTAAACGATGCTCCCACCGTTACCTCTATACCAGACACAGTGGCCTTTGAGGATGTACTTTATAGCTCTTCCATTACAGCAACGGATATTGATATCGGGGATACCCTGCGCTTCAGTGCGCCCCTTACTCTTCCAACCTGGTTATTGTTTGATGAGGATACACAGGTGCTAAGCGGAACCCCGGGCAATGACGAGGTGGGTTTTCATAGTGTGACCCTGCGTATTTTTGATGGAACTGTAAATGTGGATACTACATTTACGATTCGTGTGGCCGACGTAAACGATGCTCCCACCGTTACCTCCATACCGGACACAGTGGCCTTTGAGGATGTGCTGTATAGCTCTTCTATTACAGCTACGGATATTGATATCTTGGATACCCTGAGTTTCAGTGCGCCCCTTACTCTTCCAACCTGGTTATTTTTTGATGAGGATACACAGCTGCTAAGCGGAGCCCCGGGCAATGACGAGGTGGGTTTTCATAGTGTAACCCTGCGTGTTTCTGATGGAACTGTAAATGTGGATACTACATTTACGATTCGTGTGGCCAACGTAAACGATGCTCCGACCTTTACATCCATTCCGATTATAACTGGCCAACAGGGAACTTTATATACCTATACTGCCACTGCAGAAGATATTGATGTGGATGATACCCTGAGTTTCAGCGCACCCGTTCTGCCTGTCTGGCTAACTTTCAATACAGTAACGCATGTATTAAGTGGAACCCCTGACAATGGCCAAACAGGTGATCAAAGTGTTTCACTGGTGATCAATGATGGCACAGTCGATGTATTCCAGTCCTTTGTGATAGATGTGGTAAATGTAAACGATCCTCCTACCATTACATCCGTACCTGTTACAGAAGCCCGACCGGGAGTAGCTTATGAATATACCGTTACAGCTGAAGATATTGACGGGGATGCCCTCACCTACGAGGCTCGTGTGCTTCCCGGGTGGTTAACATTTAATCCTTCAACACAATTACTTAGTGCGACGCCCGGTGAAGGAGATATAGGTGATCAGCATGTTAGCATAAGGGTAAGTGATGGATCGCTCTATGTGGACCATACCTTCATCATTTCCGTTAGTTTCGGGAACCATGCCCCTACCTTTACTTCAGACCCTGCAACTTCAGTTGTGGTAGGAGATTCCTATGTGTATACCATAACTGCACAGGATATCGATGGTGATGTGCTGACTTATACTGCTCCTGTGTTACCAGATTGGTTAACCTTCTATGAAAATACACATGTGATAAGCGGAGTTCCCCGCTCTGGTGATATTGGTCGTCACGATGTTACCCTGAGAGTAACAGATGGAACTGTAACGGCCGACCAGTCTTTCCCCATCTATGTCGAAGCTGTTAATAATGATCCAACATTTACATCCACTCCGCTTACATCTGTTGTGGAGGGCGAATTATATGTGTACACCGCCGCAGCTGAGGATGTGGATGGAGATGATCTGATCTTTAATGCTCCTGTGTTGCCTAACTGGCTTAGCTTCGAAGTCAACACTCAGGTTCTGCATGGCACTCCTGGCAAAGGAGATGCGGGTGACCACAATGTGACATTAATGGTTTCCGATGGAAAAGGCGGGACAGAAACTCAGAGCTTTGTTCTCACGGTGGAAGTTCAATCTGGTGTTGGAACAGAGGATGTCCTTTCGCCCGAATTTTTGACAGTATATCCAAATCCCAGCAATGGATTATTATTTGTTGAACTTTCAAAAGAATTTGAGAAAGAATTGATCCTTGAGATTATGGATCCGCTTGGAAAAATTCTATTTCATCAAGTTATTCCTCCCAATATGCTGATCCAGGAAGAGTACGACCTGAGTGACCAGCCTGCAGGCATATATTTTATAAGAATCTATCACAATTCTTTCCAGACCCTGAGGAAACTGATGCTTTACTAGTCCCCCCGCTTCAACTGCCAAAATGTCAATTTCCCCGCATTGGCTCAATATTTGACCTATAGGGGTCAAATTATCGAATCGTATTAGCATATATAAAAATGACAAAGAAGTCGGAAAAAGCTGACAACCAGCAAAGTAGAAAGATAAAAGTTGAAGAACCCGTGAAGCAGGAGGAGGCTAAGAAGGAGCTTGAACAGGAAGAAACAGCTGACGAAGCTGAAGCAGAGGAGAAAGAAGAGCCTAAAAAAGAGCCCACTGCAGAAGAAAAACTGGCAGAATTGCAGGATCGTTACCTGCGATTATCGGCCGAATATGACAACTTCCGGAAAAGGACCCTGAAAGAAAAGATTGATCTTCAGAAAAGTGCTAACGAGAATCTACTGGAGGCCATACTGCCTGTTGCAGATGATTTCGACAGGGCCATGCAATCGGTGGATGATGCCAAAGATATAAAGGCTGTCAAAGAGGGAATGAGGCTGATTTCCGGCAAGTTTAATGGCTTCCTTAATCAACAGGGTGTCAAAGAGATTGAAGCTGTCAATAAGGAATTTGACACAGATTTGCACGAAGCGATTACCAAAATTCCTGCTCCTTCTAAGAAGCTGAAGGGCAAGGTGGTGGATGTGATACAGAAGGGCTACTTTCTGAACGATAAGGTCCTTAGATTTTCAAAGGTGGTTATAGGGGAATAAGATGGGAAAAAGAGATTATTACGAAATACTCGGCGTATCCAAAGATGCGGCCCAGGATGAGATCAAGAAAGCTTACCGGAAACAGGCGCTTCAGTTCCATCCCGATAAAAACCCGGGCGACAGCTCTGCAGAAGAGAAGTTCAAGGAAGCAGCTGAAGCCTATGAGGTGCTTTCAGATGCCCAGAAACGTCAAAAGTATGATCAGTTCGGCCATGCAGCCTTTGAAAACGGGGGAGCCGGTGGCTTCCACGGCGGCGGAATGACCATGGAGGATATCTTCTCCCAATTTGGAGACATCTTTGGTGGTTTTGGTGGCTTTGGTGGTTTTGG
>QMPQ01000364.1 GCA_003648635.1 Bacteroidota bacterium
CAGGTTAAACTCATCTGCTTGTGAATATGAATTGGCAGGAATTATTAAGCAAAGAATAATACCTGCAAGTGCTAGTGTTATACTCCTGGTTCTCATGATCATTAGCTTTTTCATTCTAATTCATTATCTGTTTCATTTTCTTTTGATTATTCTCTGCTACTAATGCTTGTTTTATTAACTGATTAAATCAACCTTCATTTAATCAAACTGATTAGTAAGACAGATTTTGATGGAATGTTTACCTTGATATTATTCCCTTCTTTCCCGATACCCTTGAATTCACTGATGCTGACCTCTTCGTCTTTTCCGAAATCATTGTAGCTGTTCATTTCTCCTGCGGTAATTATTTCTGATTTCCTGACACTATAATTATCTAATCCATCTATTTCAATTACGGTTGACAGGTCTCTATCGTATGTTACGTTGGCGATCGTAATATTTATTTCATTTTTGTCATTTTTTGAGGCGGAAACCGAAAGTGCTGGGAAATCATTTTCTGCATCCCCATATTTTTCAGCCTTGACTTCCACAGGTAACATCACTGCGTCAAAATGCGCTTTGTACATTTTGAACACATAAAATGTAGGCGTCTTTACCAGTTCAGTATCATTAGTAAGTACCATAGCCTGCAGTACATTTACTGTCTGGGCGATATTTGCCATTTTTACCCGGTAACAGGAGTTATTAAAAGTATTGAGATATATGGCTGCCGTAACTGCATCACGCAGAGTGTTCTGCTGATATAAAAATCCCGGACGCGATCCAGGCTCCTTATCATGCCAGTTACCCCATTCATCTGCTATAAGAGCAACCCTGTTTTCCGGATCGTACTTATCCATAATCGCCAGATGTTTCTTTAGCATTTTATCTACTTCCATATTTTTTCTAATGGTCAGGTCCCAATCTCCTGGTCCAAAATCTGTAGCAGAACCTTTCTCTTCCCAGTTATGCGCTACCGTATAATGGTGATATGAAAGGCCTTGAATAAGGTTTTTATTACCTTCCGTCTTTTCCATAAGGGTCTCGGTCCATTCGTAATCATCGTTGCCGCCTCCGCCGGCTATTCTGTAAGGAACCCAGCAAAAGGTGGAAAAACGCTTAAAAAGATCTGCATAATAATCTGCGGTCATATTACCGCCGCACCCCCAGTTTTCGTTGCCAATTCCCCAGTATTTTACATCCCAGGGATCTTCCCTGCCATTCTTGCGACGAAGATCTGCCATGGGAGTGTTTTCATCTGATCTAACATATTCTACCCAGCCTTTAGCTTCTTCAGGTGTGCCGCTTCCAACATTTACTGCTAAATATGGCTCTGTCTCTAATAATTCACATAAATCGAGAAATTCATGAGTGCCAAAACTGTTATCTTCAATTACTCCTCCCCAGAAAATATTTTTTATTGTAGGTCTGTCTTCTTTTGGGCCAATTCCATCCATCCAATGATAAATGTCTGCATAGCATCCACCTGGCCATCTCAGAACCGGAATTTCAAGTTCTTTCAGTGCTTCAACCACATCTTTCCTGTATCCATTAATATTTGGGGTAGAAGAACCTTCTCCCACCCAGATACCATCATAAATACATCGACCCAGATGCTCCGCAAAATGGCCGTATATATTTTTATTGATCGTGTATTCTCCTGAGTCGGCCTGGATGGTAATTCTGTTTACTGTTTCTTGCGTATGGACAACATTGCAGAATAAAACAAGCAGTAAAATTATGAGTAAAGCAGTTCTTTGATTGTTCATAATTCGCTCTTTTAGAATGAGTATTTTTGTGGTCTGATCTGCATACAAGATATGAAATAATCTGTTTGTTTCTTATAGTTAGGAAGAATTTGCACTATCTTTGTATAAAGCCTCATTGCGTTTAATCTAACTGACTCATAATATGAATATCAGACTTTTCGCTGCAGCATATTTCCCCCTGGCTTTTCTGTCGGTCTCGGGACAAAAAAACTTCTATGCCTACCATGGTAAAGTATCATACCTCCACCTATACCAGCGAATCCTTAATAAGGACTAAATATCCATGAGAAGATATCTAAAAGTATTACCAGCAATATTGTTTTTAATATTGTCGTGCTCAAGACAAGACGTATTGACCATAGGTGATTTTGATGACGGGACATTCGGCGAGTGGAGGGTTGAAGGTGACGCTTTCGGGTCGGTGCCTGCTACTGGATCCTTGCCCAATCAGGGCAAGGTAAGCGGCTATAAGGGCAAGGGTCTGGCCAATAGTAAGGTGAACGGGAATGAAGCTACAGGCACGCTCACAACGCCTGAGTTTGCGATTAAACATGGCTATCTCAACTTTCTCATTGGCGGTGGCAACACTGAAGGTACACGCATTGACCTACTGAATGGCGACGATGAATTCATAAGGACTATTGCCAGGGGTAATAATAGTACGACCCTGGAATGGGTGAGTGTGGACATGTGGGAGTTGATCGGTAATTGGTGTCAGCTCCGAATTGTAGATGAAAGCACCGGCGAATGGGGGCATATCCTTGTTGATCACATTTATTGGAGCAACACTCCGAAAGTAAAGATCGCAATTGTGCCGGCTCAAAGCCGTACTTGGGTGTGTGAGGACAAGTACCTCAATTTGCCCATATCAAACGGAGCAGAGAATCGGATCGCCAGCATATTTGTAGACGGGGAGAAGATCCGTGAGATCAAAATAAATTTGGCCGAAGAGGATCCTGATTTTTGGGTCTTTATTGATATCAGCGAATTTAAGGGCGAAGAAATAACGGTTCGAATGGAGAGATTTGGAGATAAACCGAGCGGTGGTTTGAATATGGCGCATCAGGGGAACACCTATCCCGGTGAAGAGAATAATTATGAAGAGAGACTCAGGCCGCAAATTCACTATACGTCCAAACGAGGTTGGAATAATGATACCAACGGCCTGGTTTACTACGATGGTGAGTATCACCTGTTTTATCAGCATAATCCATATGGTTGGC
>QMPQ01000365.1 GCA_003648635.1 Bacteroidota bacterium
ACGGGACGAGATGGTAGTGATAACCGGTCTTTCAGGTTCAGGAAAGAGTTCTTTGGCTTTTGATACCCTTTATGCGGAAGGACAAAGAAGGTATGTAGAAAGCCTGTCAGCTTATGCCAGACAGTTTCTGGGCCGCATTGATAAGCCCGATGTGGACTTTATTCATGGCATTCCGCCAGCAGTAGCGCTTGAACAGCGGGTGAACTCACGAAACCCCAGGTCCACAGTGGGGACCTCTACGGAGATTTATGATTACATCAAGTTACTGTATGCCAGGATAGGGAAGACTTACTCACCTGTCTCGGGTAAGGTGGTTAAGAGGCATTCTGTGACCGATGTGGTTGATTATATTCTTGACCAGAAGGAGGGAAGGAGGTTTGTCATTCTCTCAACGGTTTGCCTTAACCAGGAAAAGGCGCTTGATTACCAGCTTGATATTTTTATTCAGCAGGGAATGACCCGGGCCAGGACAGAAAGCAAGATAGTTGATTTAGAGTCACTTAAGGGCTTGAAAATCAGCGAGAACTACCTGCTTCACCTGGTAATTGACAGGATAGTGATCCAAAAAGATAAGGAGTCGGTTAGCCGTTTTGGTGATTCGGTACAGACTGCTCTGCAAATTGGACACGGGCACTGCATGATCTGGGACCCGGAAACAGACCAGGGCGAGGAGTTCTCCACCCGCTTCGAAGCTGATGGAATGGAGTTTGAGGAGCCTAACGAACACCTCTTCAGTTTTAACAACCCTGTAGGAGCCTGTCCCAGCTGCGAAGGTTACGGAAAAGTGATGGGGATCGATGAGGATCTTGTGATCCCTGATAAACGTCTCTCTGTGTATGATGATGCAGTGGTATGCTGGCGAGGAGAGAAGATGAAAAGGTGGAAAGAGAAGCTGATTCTAAAGGCAGAACAATACGACTTTCCCATCCATACACCTTATTTTCAGCTTACAGATGAACAGCGTGAGCTTCTGTGGAAAGGCAACCGTTCCATAAGAGGCATTAAACGTTTTTTTGATCATTTGGAGGAGAAGAAGTACAAGATTCAATACCGGGTGATGCTAAGCCGCTACAGAGGGAAAACCGTTTGCCCGGAGTGCCAGGGAAGCCGGCTGAGAAAAGAAGCTTCCTACGTGAAAGTCGGGAGACTTACCATCAGTGAACTGGTGAAGATGCCCATTTCTGAGCTGCAAAGGTTTTTTACAAATATAAAACTTACCAAGAAGGAGCTTGAGGTCTCCTCCAGACTACTGAAGGAAATCAACAGCAGGCTGGGTTTCATGAACAATGTTGGCCTGGGTTACCTCACTCTGAACCGCCTCTCTTCAAGCCTGTCGGGAGGAGAGAGCCAGCGTATCAATCTGGCCACATCCCTGGGGAGCAGCCTGGTGGGATCCCTGTACATC
The DNA here is from genome assembly GCA_003648635.1 of Bacteroidota bacterium. Lineage (GTDB taxonomy): Bacteria > Bacteroidota > Bacteroidia > Bacteroidales. The sequence goes on from QMPQ01000365.1 coordinate 1,406, forward strand.
CTGGATGAACCAAGCATCGGGCTCCATTCGCGTGACACCGATCAGCTCATTAAGGTCCTTCGTGAACTTCAGCAACTGGGAAACACGGTTGTGATCGTTGAACATGATGAAGAGATCATTCGATCGGCCGACCATGTGATCGATATGGGGCCCATGGCTGGCAGACACGGGGGTGAGGTGGTCTTTCAGGGAAAGTACCGAGAACTCTTGAAGGAGAAGAAGAGCCTCACAGCCAGATATATGAATGGTTTGGATAAAATCGCCATTCCAAAGCAGCGAAGAAAATGGAATAATTACCTGGAAATAAAGGGAGCCAGAGAGAATAACCTGAGTGGTATCGATGTGAAGTTCCCGCTGAATATCTTTACAGTAATTACTGGTGTAAGCGGTTCGGGGAAATCGAGCCTGGTAAGCGCCATTCTTTTTCCTGCACTGAACAAGCAGCTTCACGGAACAGGGGAAAAACCCGGCAAACATGATCTCCTTACCGGAGATTTGCACCTCCTGGACCGGGTTGAATATGTAGATCAGAATCCCATTGGAAAATCGTCACGTTCAAACCCGGTGACCTACCTGAAGGCTTTTGATGAGATCCGTAAACTCTACGCTTCACAGCAGGCCTCAAAAATCAACTCATATAAGGCTTCACACTTCTCTTTTAATATTGACGGGGGCAGATGTGATGAATGTCAGGGTGAAGGGGAGATCAAGGTTGAGATGCAGTTTATGGCCGATGTGCGGCTGATATGCGAGAGCTGTGAGGGCAAACGTTTTAAAGATGAGATTCTACAGGTGAGATACCAGGAGAAGAGCATATTCGATGTTCTGGAGATGACCATCAATGAAGCCATCGAGTTTTTTAGTCAGGACTCAGGCAGCACCGAGAAGCGGATTATAAAAAAGCTTAACCCCCTGCAGCAGGTGGGACTGGGATATGTGAAACTTGGACAATCTTCAAGCACCCTGAGTGGCGGAGAGAGTCAGCGTATCAAACTGGCCTACTTCCTGAGCAAAGAGTCAAGCGAAGAGAAAATTATGTTCATTTTTGATGAACCCACCACGGGACTACATATGCACGATATCTCCCTCTTGCTTCAGTCGCTGGAATCCTTGTTGAAAAAGGGACATACGGTTCTGGTGATCGAGCACAACATGGAGGTGATCAAATATGCCGACTGGATCATAGATTTGGGTCCTGAAGGGGGCGATCAGGGGGGCAGGCTTGTCTACGAAGGCATCCCTGAAAATATTAGCGAAAGCGGCTCATATACGGGTACCTACCTCAGACCCAAACTCCATTAAAAGAAGTAGTAGACGGCTGTCAGCACCCTTAAATTTGTGGCAAGGGTGATATCCGCAGGGATATAGTATTCATCGTAATTGTCCCCGTAAGCGGCACTGGTGTATTCCAACTCTGCTGCCAGCCTTAGCTTGCCGACGTTGTATATGATTCTTGGGGCGATCCTGTAAAGACTCCTGATGGTGGTACCCCTTCCATATACTGGGACCGTTGCCAGGATACTTTCATTTATTCCGTTATTGCTCGTGTATC
>QMPQ01000366.1 GCA_003648635.1 Bacteroidota bacterium
CTGCCGGGGCAAGGAAATGGCCGCAGCAGTGGGCGAGGTAATGAAGACACATTTTACGGATCGCGGCATCGATTCCAGAATCTATGTCTCCCCGATCAGTCAGGCCGGATGTAAAATTCTATAAGATGCACTACTACAGCACCAGCAACAGGGAGTTAAGAAGCACACTTAAAGAAGCCGTTATCAAAGGGCTGGCACCGGATAGTGGCCTTTATATGCCTTCGTCCATTCCCGTGCTGACCAGGGAGACTCTGGAGGGATTCAGGAACATGGAACTGCCGGAAATTGCAGTGACGCTATCCAGAACTCTTTTTGGCTTGGAAGTCCCTGAAGCTGAGCTTACAAGACTCACCCAAGAGGCCATCAATTTTGACACACCACTGGTACAGGTGGAAGAAGGACTTTATGCCCTGGAGCTCTTCCATGGCCCCACACTGGCCTTTAAGGATGTGGGTGCCAGATTCCTGGCCAGGCTCCTGGGCTATTTCACCCGTGAGCTGGATGAAGATATTCATGTGCTGGTGGCCACATCGGGCGATACCGGCAGTGCGGTGGCTAACGGCTTCCTGGGAGTGGAAGGAATCAAGGTTCATGTGCTCTATCCTTCGGGAGGAGTCACCCCCCTGCAGGAAAAACAGTTTACCACCCTGGGGTCTAACATCACCGCCCTGGAGGTGGATGGGAGTTTTGATGACTGCCAGCGCCTGGTCAAAGAGTGCTTTGTGGATGAGGAGCTGGCTGGTCAGATGAAACTGACCTCGGCCAATTCCATCAATCTGGCCAGGTTTCTCCCCCAGTCCTTCTACTATTTCAGGGCCTGGGCTCAGCTTGATCCCGGGACGAAGGCTTTCTTTTCGGTTCCAAGCGGGAACTATGGGAATATGACGGCCGGACTGGTAGCCAGGGAGATGGGGCTTCCGGTGAATACCTTCCTTTCAGTGAATAATCTTAATGATGTGGTCGCCTCTTATCTGCTCACCGGTAGATTTAAACCAAGGCCCTCCACCCCGACCCTTGCCAATGCCATGGATGTGGGTGATCCCAGCAATTTCGTACGGATCCTCGATCTTTTTAACCACAACTACGAATGGATCACTGAGCATTTGCATGGATATAGTTACTCAGACAGGGAGATCCGTGAGATAATCAAAGAGGTATACAGGGAGAAGGGATACCTGTGTGATCCACATGGCGCCACAGGCTACCGGGCCGCACAAACATACAGAAAGGAGCACCCCGAACTAACAGGGATCTTTCTTGAAACTGCACATCCGGCCAAGTTCAGGGAAACAGTGGAAGAGCAAATCGGGGAAGCAGTGGAGCTGCCGGAACGTTTAGCCGCTTTTACAGACCGCAAGAAAGAGGCCGTGTTCCTTCAGCCCGATTACCAGGAATTCAAACAGTATCTAATCAAGAGTCGCTGATTAACCCTAAGCCTGAGACTAAACTGAATTTAGTTTCTTGGTCTTTTTACCTGTAGCGGCAACTTTCATCCTGCCGCTGAACTCAAAGACCTGGGGCACTTTCTCCATGGCAAGTTTCTCTCCACACAATTTCTTAAAGGCCAATTCTTCCATGGACGGATCGTTCACATCGGCCACTACAACCTCAGCCTTAAGTGCTTCTCCAAGGATCTCATCAAAGATGGCCGAGATGGAGCAATCCACCACGCCCGGGATGCTTACTATAACTTCCTCAATCTCTTTGGGACTGATGCGCCGGCCTCCAACCTTGATGATCTCCTTGCGCCTTGCCGTATGGAAGTAGAATCCATCATCGTCCTGGTAAGCCAGGTCGCCCGTATGGAGCCACCCGTTCTTTAAGGCCGCCTCAGTTCCCTCCTTATCACCCAGGTAACCCTTCATAATATTGTCGCCCTTTGCCACCAACTCCCCGACGACACCGGACTCACAAAGTGGATCCCCCTTGTCATCTACCAGTTCCAGCTTAACTCCCGGAATGGCTTTCCCCAGCGAGCCCAGCTTCTCCACCAGCATTTCGGGAGGCATGTAGCTTAAGCGGGCAGTGGCCTCGGTCTGACCGTACATCACATAGAAGGTGATATCGGGCTGGTTATCCAAAAACTCCTGGATAAATACCTTATGCAGCTTTCCCCCGGCCTGGGTCACATACCTTAAATCAGGGAAGCTATCTCCCTTAAATGATTTTGATTTGCGCAGTAGTATCTGGAAATGGCTGGGGACTCCGGAAAATCCAGTGCACTTGTATTTTTTCAGATCATTGATTACGGCCCCCAGGAACATAAAATTATTGTTGAATACCATGCTACCGCCTACCTTCAGGTGGGTATGGAGCAAAGAGAGTCCATAGCAGTAGTAGAAGGGCAACACGATCTCAATCACATCATCGGCGGTAAGCTTCAGGTATTCGATAATTGAATTAGTATTGGCAATAATGTTCCGGTGGGTGATCATCACTCCCTTGGGTTCACCTGTGGAACCCGAAGTAAAGATAATCTCAGCCAGTCGCTCCTCATCGAAAGAATCCTCGTCAAAGAGGTTCAGATTAAGACCTTCTTTTCCGGTCTTAATCATCTCAGGGAACTCAGAATATACTTTCTCCAGCATATCCCACCTGGGATCGCCGATCATCGAGGGAGCTATAAAAGCAATCTTAGAATCGCACAAATCCACAATGAACTTGAGATTATTCTCCTCAACGGAGGGGTTTAGCGGTACGCATACATTACCCGACTTCATAATAGCCATATAGGCCACCATGAAAAATACCGAATTGGGAGCTATCAGAATAATATTGTTATTCTCTCCATAACTTTCTCTGATGTATCGAGCTAGTTTAAGGGAATCACGATTCAGTTCATTATAAGTCAGCTCCTCCTTGTTTCCCAGGAGAACCTTCTTATACAAGAATCCCGATTCCTCCAGCAGGTAGTCGTATACGTTCATGGGCCGCAGTTCTAGATCAGATA
>QMPQ01000367.1 GCA_003648635.1 Bacteroidota bacterium
AGACCAGCCCCGCCTGCCCGGCGGTTGTTGTATTCTTGGTTATCGAATACAGTATGTAATATACAAAAAAATCGCCTTATATCCATTCCCTAAAGTGAAATGGTTTTACGGCTAAATAGATAACCGCGAAACAGATGAGTTCAGCACCGGGGTTTGGATGGCCGTGTCGGCCGACGGCGGGGACAAGTGGCAGAATTTCAGGGTCAGTGATGCCAACTTTCAGCCCAAACCCATCCCGATGCCGGAATCGTTGAACTGGTCACAAAACTACCAGGGGGATTACATAGGGATTGCCGCACACAACAATGTGGCCTACCTTGTATGGGCGGACGACAGGACCGGCAACTACCAGGCCTGGATGAGCAAAGTTACTTTCGGCACTCCTGTATCGGTCGATAAGCCGCATAAGACCGATGCTCCTCAAGGGTATTCATTGAAGCAAAATTACCCCAATCCATTCAAGCATATAAGCACCATTCACTATTCCATTCCGGTAGCCGGACATGTATCCCTGAAAGTATTTGATACAACAGGGAAGGAGATAAGAATCCTGGTAAACGAAGTAAAACCTGCGGGATTTTATGAGGCTGCGTTTGATGCCAGTCATGAAAGCAGTGGACTCTACCTATACCAGTTACAGGTGGATGATGTGTATTCGGAAACGAAAGAGATGATCTTAAGAAAGTAGCTGAATATAAGGCCACAGTTCTATTTGGGATTCTTCAGTGCTTAATCTTCTCTTAAAATATATTTATATTTAAGCTCTTTGGTTTAAGAAAAGTTCTTTGCTGTTGTTGTCAAAAATTCTATACAATGAAAAAGATTAGTTTAAACAGCTTTTTGTGCCTGCTATTATTATTTGTTATTGTCCTTTCAGCACATGCACAAACCCAGGCGCTACCCCAACTGGGCCTTAGCTCCATCCAGGAAGTTGTGAAAGCGATGACCCTTGAGGAAAAAATTGACCTTGTTGTCGGCGAAGGATGGTACATTCCCGGTATTCCAATCCCAGGCAGTCCGAAAAATCCCAGCGAAGCACAAAAAAAAGTGGCGGGTGCCAGTGGAAACACAAAGGCCATTCCCCGATTGGGTATTCCTGCTATGATCGTTTGTGACGGACCTGCCGGCTTACAGATTTTCAATGTCGGTAAAAGCCGGGCATATTATGGTACGGCATGGCCTATCGGCACGCTGCTGGCATCGAGCTGGGACACGGCACTCGTTCGTAGAGTAGGTATAGCATTTGGAAGAGAAATAAAAGAATACGGTCTTGACCTTATAAATGCTCCTGGTATGAATATTCAACGCAACCCGCTTGGAGGTCGCAATTTTGAATATTATTCCGAAGATCCAATTATCACTGGCCATATTGCCGCTGCCCTGATAAATGGATTCCAAAGCAATGGTGTAGGCAATATCCCAAAACACTTTTTCGCAAATAACCAGGAAACTAACCGAAGTACCTTAAATGTAATCATTAGCGAACGGGCCATGCGTGAAATTTATCTAAAGGGATGGCAGATTATGATAAAACAATCCAATCCCTGGGGCATTATGACTTCCTACAACCGGGTGAATGGACCTTTTACTGCAGAAAGTGGAGAATTGCTGACTGGCATCCTGCGTAAGGAATGGGGCTACAAGGGATTTGTGGAGACCGATTGGTATGGCGGACAGGATGCTCCTGAAGCACAAGGGGCAGGAAATAATCTTCTCATGCCAGGTATGCCTGCTCAGAAATCGCTTATCCTGGATGCAGTAAAAAACGGACAACTTGACGAAAAGATTATTGATCGAAACCTTGAAGCAATATTAAATATAGTCATTCAATCACCCAGTTTCAAAGGATATAAATATAGCGACAACCCTCCACTTAAAGAAAATGCGGAAATTTCGCGCCAGGCCGCTGCAGAGGGCATGGTATTGCTAAAAAATGAAGGAAAGGCATTGCCGGTGAAACCGGGTACCACGGTGGCACTTTTTGGTAATAATGCACTGGAACTAATTGCAGGCGGAACAGGTAGCGGCGATGTAAGTAGCATGTACACTGTAAGTTTAGCCGATGGAATGTTCCACGCCGGGTATTCATTAAATACCAATGTGTACGCTAGCTATACAAACTATCTGGCAACAGAAAAAGCGAAGAAACCGAAGCAAAATAATGTAACGGCAATGGCTCCTCAGATGCCCATCCCGGAAATGAGCATTTCAGAAGATTTGGTCTGGAAAGCAGCCGATCAATCTGCGATCGCTATCATCACTATTGGACGCAATGCAGGCGAAAACAACGACCGAGAAGTAGAGGATGATTATCAACTAACTGCTACTGAACTGGCACTTATTAATTCCGTATCAGGCGCATTCCACGCAAAGAACAAAAAAGTAGTGGTGATCTTGAATATTGGGGGTGTAATAGATGTGATGCAGTGGCGCGATGCAGTAGATGGTATCCTGCTGGCCTGGCAACCCGGACTGGAAGGTGGAAATTCCATAAGCGATATTATCTCTGGAAAGGTGAACCCCTCGGGCAAACTCACGGCCACATTTCCTGCCCGTTATGAAGATGATGTAAGTGCGAAAAATTTTCCCGGACGTGAAATTTCAGATATTGCGAAGCCAACCTTATCCGGGAAAACATTCGATGCAGAAGTGATTTACGAAGAAGGCATCTATGTAGGCTACAGGTATTATAATACCTTCGATGTGCAAACTGCTTATCCATTCGGATATGGACTTTCCTATACACAATTCAAATTCAGTGATCTGAAATTGAATGCTCGGGGAAAGGGTACATCTGTTCTGGTAAAGGTAAGCATTACCAATACGGGTTCTGTTGCAGGTAAGGAAGTGGCTGAATTATATATTACAGCACCAGCAATAAAATTGGATAAGCCTTCCTCAGAGCTCAAAGCATTTGCAAAAACGAAGATCCTGGAACCGG
>QMPQ01000368.1 GCA_003648635.1 Bacteroidota bacterium
CTTTGCCCAGGTGAATCCCAGCGAGAAACATCAGTACCGGAATAAGGGAGATCAGCCCTTTAAGATGATCTGCGGGGTGCCGAAGGAGTTTGAGTTGACTTTAGTTACAGGGGCGCAAAATCTACGGTAAAAACATTACTGGCAAATCGTCCTGTTTCATCATTGCGTCTGAGACATCTTTACCGAACAATCGTGCAATAACGCCTGACTTAGGCTTATCAACCAGCACACCAGAGTAACCTTCCCTCAATAGGTAATCGATGATATTTGTATCGATTTTGTCGATGGTCACAAGATCAAACGTTCTTCCCGAGGGAATCGTAACAGGCTCGGAGACAATTAATTTCTGTGAGACCAGGATAGAAATCTTTGCTTCTTCTGCCATAAGTTTATCTATCAATAACAAGCGGTTTTCATCAATCTCATCAGATTCGTTAATAAAAATGAGTTTCTCGGGATTAAAGCTGTCATAATCCCACCTCAGGGGTAGTGACAGTACTGGCACGTCAACAGCGTTAACTGCTTTACGGGTTATACCCGGTAAATGATCCTCTGCTTCCTGATCTTCTGGTCCCAGAAAAACCAAATCAGGATTTATCCTAGAGGAGATATAAGCGAGCTGTTCGCTAACAATCCCTCCTGACAGGCCGAAGTGCAATAAACTGGTAGAATAACCAATAGATTCAGCGAATTCTTTCATAGCCTCAGCAAAATCCTTCATCTTTATTTTCGCCTTGCCCGATTCCTGCTTATGCACGGTTTGCTGGAAATTCTCATATGCCGCTGAGCTTGAAACTCCTTTTGATTCAAAGTATACGTGATGGAATATAATTTCTGACTTTGACCTCTTTGCATAACGGATTGCACTCCTTCCCAGTTCATATGCCCTGTTTGAGAGGTCAACAGGCACAAGAACAAGATTGGAATCTATATTTGTTGCCTCAATGATCTCAGAGCATACATTTTTGTCAAGCTCCAGGCTTTTGTCTACCAATGCGGATAATACATCAGGCAGATCCTTTTCAAATACCTGTATCAGGACATCATAATCTGGATTTGTGGCAGTACCAGAATCTGTGAATGAAAAAATCCCTTTGATTTGAAGTTGTTTCCTTATATAATTTGCCTGTTTGTATGGGAAAGTCCCGATGGTAATAAAATTATTTTCCATGATTGGGTTTGTGTTTATAGGATTCTAAATTAGCTAAATATTCATTATACTAAAACAGTTTAGAGCATTAAACTGCACCTATTGGGTTGCAATTTATCGCATTCATGTCAAGTTGCCATCCTATTTAAGTTGAATGCCCATCTTCTGCCACTATCTACGATTTGATTTCACAGAATATTGCAAAGGGGGAATTTACTTCTTTCTTAAGATTAGTTAACTTCACTGCATGTTATAGCATTGCTGTTTTGGTAGGAATCATATAAGATAATAAACTGATATGAAGTCTAAAGTCTTGGTCTTGGTCGTGATGCTGGTGTTTCTGCTGCTTGCCGGAAGCACACGCAACGAAGCGGTGGCCGGAACCTCAAGCAGCAAAGTGGTTATCGAAAACGAACACGGCGATGAGGTTACCAGTGAAGTTACTCATGAATTCCCAATGAGCCTGGAGAGTTACGACGATGCCCATTTCGAGAGTATCCCGCAGATCCTGCTACACAGAATCCGGACAGAACCCTTCAATCTCATTGCCACGATACTCTTCCTCCTCGCCGTCATTCATACCTTCATGGCAAGCAAGCTGACGACTATCAGCCACCGGAGGAGGAAGCGTCACGCTGAAAAGATCGGCAAGGGCGAAGCAGACAAAAACTCAGTGGATATGGGTGCTGAAGTGCTGCACTTCCTGGGTGAAGTAGAGGTCGTGTTCGGTATCTGGCTCATACCACTGATTGTGGCTATTTCCTCATTTCATGGATGGTCCTCTAATGTTCACTATTTCCATGATGGGGTCAACCTTACAGAGGCAGCATTTGTTGTCGTAATCATGGTACTTGCTTCTACCCGCCCGATTCTGCGACTCGTCGAGGCGATGATGATAGGTGTGGCGAAGCTGTTCGGCGGTTCGCTGAAAGTGCTCTGGCTTACCATTCTGACCCTTGGTCCTTTGCTCGGATCTTTCATTACCGAACCAGCAGCAATGACCATTTGCGCCCTGCTCCTCTCACAAAAGTTCTATGCACTCGGGCCAAGCGTCAAGTTTAAGTATGCTACACTCGCTCTTCTTTTTGTCAATGTTTCGGTAGGTGGAGCATTGACCAATTTCGCTGCTCCGCCGGTCCTGATGGTTGCCGGGACCTGGAACTGGAGCATCGGTTTCATGCTTGCCAATTTCGGGTGGAAGGTGATTATCGGGATCCTGATCAGCAACAGCCTTTACTTCTGGCTGTTCCGCAAGGAATTTACCGTAATGCAACGGATCTTCACGATCCGCAACCTGAAGGACCAGATCGTACGGAATTACCTGACGCAGAAGGCAACAGAAGCGGCCTGGTCTGAAGCTGCACAGCAGGGAGATGAAAGGGAAAAGTTGTTAGATACCATGAGAAGAACTACGGAGCGCTTTTTGGTAGCCATGCGAGAGAGAATGAAAAGTGGTGACGTGCCCGAGCTGGAGGAGCTTGGCTATGATAAAGAGTTAATTAAAGAAGCGGCCGATGAACGTTTCGAGGAAGCCTGGCTGTACCGGGCCCGTCGGTTCCTACCCCTCTTACTCAACGAAAAAGATCGCGCAGAGTTTCTGGATCCCGAATGGGATAAGCGTGACGATTCGGTTCCCGCCTGGATTACTGTAGTACACCTGCTGTTCATGGGGTGGACCATCGTCAATGCCCATTATCCAGAGTTGTTCATTATCGGTTTTCTGTTCTTTCTCGGATTTGCTCAGGTCACTACCCAGTACCAGAATCGGATCAATCTGCGTTCGGCCATGC
>QMPQ01000369.1 GCA_003648635.1 Bacteroidota bacterium
GTGGAGTTTCCAATTATCATAACGGATCGCATTCAAATTTCCAGCCTGATCAAAGTAGAAAATTTCCCTTCGCGGATCTTGATCAACTTCACCTTTCCAGAGCGGCATCAGGTTATAACCATCCAGATGAACCTTGAAATTTTTATCGCCAGCCTGATACCCGCTTAATAGTTTCTCTTTCACATCCGGCACGCCGGCTGCTGCCAGCAGAGTGGGTAGCATATCTTCATGAGAATAGATATTGTTGTCAATTGTCCCCGGCTGTATTACACCCGGCCAGCGAATCAGACTGGGTACTCGAAAACCGCCTTCCCAGGTTGTTCCCTTTTCACCATAAAACGGGGTGGTTCCACCATCAGGCCAGGTGAATTTTTCAGCACCATTATCGGTCGAATACATGACGATGGTATTGTCAACAATTCCCAGTTCCTCTAACTTATCAAGAACTCTTCCAACTGATTTGTCATGTTCAACCATTCCGTCAGGGTAGAGACCAATTCCGGTCACACCGATACTTTCATCTTTTAGACGTGTCCAGACATGCATACGGGTTGCACTCAGCCAGACGAAAAACGGTTGGCCCTGCTTATGGGCTCTCTCAATAAAATCAATGGCCGCATCCGTAAATTCATCGTCAGCAGTTTCCATCCTTTTCTGGGTCATTGGACCGGTATCTTCAATTTTTCCATCAGAATAACTGTGAATAACGCCGCGCGGACCATATTTTTTATGGAACTCCTCATTCTTGGGATAATAGTAAGTTTCCGGTTCTTCCTCTGCATTCAGGTGGTAAAGATTCCCATAGAACTCATCGAAGCCATGATTGGTAGGCAGATGAGCATCTCTGTCCCCAAGATGATTTTTTCCAAACTGTCCGGAAGTGTATCCCAGAGGTTTCAGCAATTCTGCAATGGTTGGCTGATTCTCCTGAATACCGTGGTCAGAACCAGGCATCCCGATGGTCAGTAATCCGGTCCTGAATGGATGCTGTCCCAGGATAAATGCAGCTCTTCCTGCTGTACAGGACTGTTGCGCATACCAGTCGGTATACATAGCCCCTTCATTGGCAATCCTGTCGATGTTGGGCGTCTGGTATCCCATGATACCGTGGTTGTACTTGCTGATATTGGCCCAGCCAATATCATCACCCCAGATGACCAGGATGTTGGGCTTGTCCTGAGCATAACTGATCAGTACAAAAGCCATTAAAGCAATTGTTAAAATTGTTTTTCTCATCATTTCATTTTTAAAATTAATGTGGAATTTCTTAACAATGATATAGAAGTAACAACAATGGATAAAAATTGTTTTGAGGTGATTTAGAGCTTATACTCCACCCCAATGAGTGTAACAGCCCAGTCGTTTTTCTCTGCTTCTGTAGAGAGTGGCTGACTGTCAAAATTATACCAGAAGGTCCACTTCAGGTAGAAATCATTGAAGATCTCCCATTTAAGGTTGGTGTCAATTTTTGTACGAACTCTGCCCAGGGTGGTCAGGCTGGGGATCAGTTCTGTTGTGAGATCAAAGGAAACCTCAGGATCATCGAAAATAAATACAGAATACCTGGCTGTTAAATCTGCCTCCAGGTTATTTTGGCCATCACCCATGGATAGCTCCCGGTTAGCCATTAAGCCCAGTGCAGCATATAAATATGAGCGGTTTGTCCGGACAAAGGAATATCCAGCTGCTGCTGTGATTGAAGTCCGCAAGTCCAGATTCATTTCAGAGTTACTCTCCAAAGTGAATTGTGATAAAAGGAACCATTTATTAGGAAGTAAGCGGATAAAAGTGGCTCCTCCAATCTGGTTCTGCGAATAACCTTTAGTAGAATCGTGTGAAAATAATCCGCTATAAGAGAGTTCAATCTGATTCTTCTCGGCCTGGTATTTGATTGATCCATCAAAGTTCAGCTGCGTGACCTGGGTGGCTTTCACATAAGAAAATCCTGAACTCAGGGATCCGCTGAGCCGGTTAAAGAGCTTATCTTTCAGTGGTGTAAGGGATACAATATGGACCAGTTCATATAAGTGCGGATCACCCAGAGAGCTCCAGATAAAACATTTACCAGCCTCCCCGGCAGGTAATATCTTCCCATACAATATCTGCCCATCATCCATTACGATCCGCATGGTGTTAAGGATCTTCACACTGTCGACCTGGTCCCACTCCACGTAAACCGTGCTTGCATTGTCGGTTGATAATTTTAATTGGTTGTTTTCCAGGTACTTAACTTCTGCGGTAATTCTGTCCCCATTTTGAAAATAAATGGTATCTATCTTTGCTGCCTGAAGATTGCAGGAGACAAAGATTGCTGCGAGCGAAAGGAGAATAGAAAGTTTATGAAGTCGCATGTAAAATGAACCTTGACATAAATATAACAATCATCTCTAAAATTAATGCAATATGCGGAATTAGAAAATCCAAAGATCAGGTCTGAGTACTTTAATGGATCTTTTCAGGTGAATAACTTAAGCCTACATTATATTTTGTGCTATTATACCCGAATGAGATTTTCGTGTTAATTGTTAACCCGACAGAGAAACCCTTATTCAAGGTATAAGTACATCCTTTATTTCTATATTTGCCCGCCTACACTTTATTAAGGTATATTTCTATAGTAAAAACAGATAAAATGAAGTCCAAGAACTGCAGATTTTTGATCGCCATACTCCTAATCCTGGTCACCTTAGGTATCCAGGATTTAAGTGCCCAGACATTGGAACTCAATGGTTTCTACGGCTGGCAACTGAATGGTAAAGCCAAGCTCTACGATGGGGAATTTAGAATGCAGAACGCCCCAAACTACGGCGGTAAACTTGCCATAGGCCTCTCTACAACTACTTTTGTTGAACTATCCTATATGCGTTCTGATTCCGAGGGCTACTTCGCACCGTATAATGTATCGACAGAACCTGGAGAGA
>QMPQ01000370.1 GCA_003648635.1 Bacteroidota bacterium
CTGATTCCTTATCCCATCTTATCATTCTCCCTTCCTGGAAGGAGCGTGTAGCCATATGTGCCGTTACGGCTTCTTCAAATCCCCTGTCAATATTGCAGCTTGTAATACCGCCACTCCGTATACAGTGCATCCACTCTGCAAGATGCAGGTAGGTGGTGTTCACTGCTCTTCCTCCACTATAGGTCATGTCCAATCCTCTGTCTGCAAAATATTTTGAAGTTGCCGATGAGACTGCATCTACACTATCCAAAGGCTTGAGATAATTTACCAATGGCGAGGAGGGATCAATGATCCCCGATTCGATCCTACTTTTGTATTTGGCAGATTGTTTATCAACCCAGACAGAGAGGATTCTTCCCAGTTCAAGGGTAGCATCATTTCCCATAAATAATGTGCCCCTGGGAATACCACTTGCCAGGGTGCCACTATAAAGCAGGGTTAATTCGCTGTCAGGATATTCGAAGGCTGCCTGAAATACATCCGGCACTTCACTTCCATCGAGATGGTAGTAGAGCCCTCCTGTGGCCATAGCCGATTCCGGAATTCCAAGGTCCAGGATGGAATTGATAACATCAAATTCATTGCTCAGGAGATCGCCGGACATTCCGGTCCCATAGTCCCAATAGTTTCTCCACCCGTAATATCGTTCAGCGCTGAAGGGCTGCTTTTTCGCTTCAGGTCCCTGAAACTGATTCCAATCCACATGTTCCTCGCTAAGACTTTCATCCCCCACCATTTCCCAGTCTCGATGTGGATCATTCCGGTTGGTAGTGGTTTCAATCAGAGTAAGTTTTCCCAGCGTCCCGTTAGCGATCAGCTTTTTTGCTTTGAGGTTCAAATCGCGTTGCCTTCCATGGTGGCCAAGCTGAAATACCACGGCACTTCGTTTCACGATATCCCTTAAGGACTTGGCCTCAACCACGGTACGTGTCATGCATTTCTCCAGGTAAATATGCTTTCCCCTGTTGGCTGCATCCATTGCCATACGGGCATGCCAATGATCCGGCGTAGCTATAATTACTGCATCAATGTCATCGCTATTAAGAAGGTCCAAGTAATTTTTATACGCTTTGGCTTTTGAACCTGCTGCAGCCAGTCCCCGTTCCAGGCGAAGATCATTGATCTCACAAACACCCCGATATTCAATATTCAGATCCGTTTGTGCGGCCTGGGAATTTATGCTTGTTCCAACGAGCTCTTCTCCCCTCTTTCCAAACCCGATGATCCCCAGACGCAATGGGTCTTTTTCAACTGCTACAGATGATGATCCCGTGGTTTCTTTCTGAATTTCCATGGAGCTTTCCAGAAGCGGGACAGAAGCGATTCCAGCGAGGAAATCCCTTCGTTTTATGGTGCTCTTTTTATTTACCCCATCCGTATTGGGATTGTGCTTTGGTGAACTCCAATAAAGATACTCAAATATTCTATTGAGTCGTCATTTTTTCAATGACCTGATCCTCTGTAGCAAGGGAGGATGGGAATAGTGAAAGAATACATATACCGGGTGGGGTGTCAGGTTACTCAGGTTGTTTTTGGAGAGCTTCTTCAAGGAGGAGATCAGGCTGTCCGCTTCATACTTTTCCTTAGCAAAATTGTCAGCCTGGAATTCATTAAAACGCGATAGTGCATTGGTACCCAGACCAGTTAGCATGGATATGGGAGAATAGAGTACTCCAAATGCAACCAGGCCCAGATGAAATGAAGCTTCTGAGCCGCCCAGAGCTACTGCAAAGCTGTCCACTCCTACGAAAAGGGAAAAGAGGTAGAACATGATTGCTGACTGTACTGTAGCAAGGATTAGCCCTGTGGTGGAGTGCTTCTTCTTATAGTGGCCCACCTCATGTGCCAGTACGGCAACAATCTCCTCCTCCTTCAAATCCTCGATCAAGGTATCGAAGAGCACAATTCGTTTCTTTGGTCCAAGACCAGTGAAATATGCATTGGCCTTGCTGGAACGTTTCGAACCATCCATCACAAAAATATTGTCCAGCTTGAATCCGGCTTTTATAGCAAATTCTTCAATCTTTCCCCTTAGCGATCCCTCCTCCAGCGGTGTTTGTTTGTTGAAAAGTGGAACGATCAGGTTAGAGTAGAACATCATAAAAAATAACGAAACCAGGGTTACAAGACCCAGGGCAATCAGCCAGAACCACTTCCCTGTAAGCATATAGATCCAGGTAATCAGCGCCAGGAGTCCACCTCCAATCAGGGCACCGATAAGCCATCCCTTGACTTTATCCAGGATAAAGGTTCTGATTGTGGTGCGGTTAAATCCATAACGCTCCTCCAGGACAAAGGTGTTATAGAGATCAAAGGGGGTGGTCAGTAAATCACTTAAGAGGGCAAATAGCCCAAAGAAAATGAGTACATGAAAGATATAATGAATGCCCAGGCCGCCGATTTGCTCATCGAGCCAGCCGAATCCCCCTAAAAAAAACAGTAGTAGCATAACTACCAGACCCATTGAACTGGTAAAGAAAGAGAAGCGTGTATTATCCCGCTTATACAACTGACTCTTCTGATACTCTTTCGGATCGAAAATATCCGACAACTCTTCAGGCAGCACCGGCAGTGTATGGCTCAGGTTCAGTCTGTCCAGAATCCGCTCCAGCACATATCCAAAAACCAAAACCCCAATCAACAGAATAAACACCGTATTATACATTCCTAATCCTCCCCTATTTTTCTAACTTTCTAACTTTCTAACTTGAAACAAGTGAATTAGTTCACTTGTTTCATTATATCCTTCCTGTTCAATATTCTCACATCCAGCTCCTCACGGTACACTGTGTCCACATCAAGGGTATCATGTTCCAGCGACAGGTCGAGCATTATACTGGCCGAATCAAGATTATCCTCAAGCTCATAATAGACCGCCAAATTATGATAGGCCTTTGCCACC
>QMPQ01000371.1 GCA_003648635.1 Bacteroidota bacterium
CAATACCAAACTGATGGCCCACATGGCACGATAATCACGGGGTTTTCTTTGTTGATACATCTATGAGTACTTCTTAAGGTTTGAAATCATTTTGAGCGGGTCCTTGGCCGAGAAGATGGTATTTCCAACCACAAAAACATCTACCCCTGCTTCGATGAGTTTCCCGATGTTATTCTCTGTAACCCCTCCGTCTACCTGGATCAGAGTCTCCGAACCTGCATCTTCAATCATCTTCTTGAGCTTCCGGATCTTTTTATAAGAGTTCTCAATAAACTTTTGTCCCCCGAAACCCGGATTGACCGTCATCACCAGCACCATATTCAAATCAGGTAGTACATTTTCGAGTAGCGCCACATCGGTATGGGGATTCAGAGATACGGCAGGCTTCATGCCCAGCTCTTTGATCCGATGAATGGTGCGGTGCAGGTGGGTGCAAGCCTCATAATGTACGGTCAGCCAGTCGGCACCCGCATCGCGATACTCTTCCAGATAGTAAGCTGCATTAACAATCATCAGATGGACATCCAGAGGTAAGCTGGCCACTGATTTAATCTGTCGGATTACCGGGAAGCCAAAGGTAAGATTGGGTACAAACACTCCATCCATGATATCAAGGTGCAAGAGATCCGCTTCGGAACTATTAAGCATCTCAACTTCGCTCTTTAGATGAAGAAAATCTGCGGTAAGGATGGAGGGTGCAATTTGGTGTTTGCTCATGTCTGCGTGCTTTCCTGTAAAAATACATTTTTAAACTAATAAGCCATCAAATGCTTAGCCTTTCTCTTTCAATTCGAAGTTTCACTACATTTACACCTGAGTTAGAAGATGAGTATTTATTACGAATATATAAGAGAATGATCGTTTTTGAAGAGGTGATCGCCCAACGGACAGGGATACCGTTGAGACAGGTGAAAAATACAGTTGATCTGTTGGAAGAGGGAGCAACCATCCCCTTTATCAGTCGTTACCGGAAGGAACATACAGGCAGCCTGGATGAGGTTCAGATTACCGATATCCGCGATGCATTGAATCAATTAAAAGAGCTCCAGAAAAGACAGGATTATATCCTGAAGATCATCGATGAGCAAGAGAAACTGACTCCCGAACTGAAACGAAAAATTGAGGAGTGCCTTGACCCGGTTCAACTAGAGGATATCTACCTTCCCTATAAGCGAAAGCGAAAAACCAGGGCAACGGTTGCCCGGGACAGGGGACTGGAGCCACTGGCAAAGATTCTGTTGAAGCAGCAGGAGATGAATATTGAAAAAGCAGCATCCGCTTATCTGAATGATGAAGTTGAAAGTGAGGGGGACGCTTTACAGGGAGCCCGTGATATTATTGCTGAATGGGTTAATGAAAACCAAAGGGCAAGAAAAACCGTGCGTTACCACTTTGATCGAAGTGCTGTTATCTCTTCGAAAATGGTAAAGGGAAAAGAGGAAGAGGGGGCCAAGTTCAAGGATTACTTCGAGTTTGGCGAGCCCCTGAAAAAATGTCCTGGTCACCGGATCCTGGCCATGCGCCGGGGAGAGCAGGAGGGTTTCTTGAAACTCTCTGTGGAGCCTGTGGCCCTTCCTGTAATTGATGCCCTGGAGGATCAGTTTGTGACGAATCCCTATGATGTGGGACAACAGGTTGCCGAGGCAGTGAAGGATGCCTACAAGCGCCTGATGCAACCTTCCATCGAGAATGAGTACAAGGCACTTTATAAGGAAAAGGCCGATCAGGAAGCCATCAAGGTGTTTGCCGATAACCTGAGGCAGCTGATGCTGGCCTCACCATTGGGACAAAAGCGGGTGCTGGCATTGGATCCCGGCTTCCGTAGTGGCTGTAAGCTGGTGTGTCTGGACGAGCAGGGAAATCTGGTTCATAATGAAACCATCTATCCCCACCCGCCACAGTCAGACCGTGCAGGTTCCACACGCAAAGTATCGTCCCTGGTGCAACAGTATAAGATTGAGGCAGTGGCTATTGGAAATGGCACAGCAAGTCGGGAAACCGAGCGCTTTATCCGGATGCTCAGGTTCCCACACGACATAGAGGTTTATGTGGTCAATGAATCCGGAGCCTCTATATACTCAGCTTCTAAAACTGCCAGGGATGAATTTCCCGATTTTGATGTAACGGTTCGCGGGGCTGTTTCCATCGGAAGAAGATTGATGGACCCGCTGGCTGAGCTGGTAAAAATCGATCCCAAATCCATTGGAGTGGGACAATACCAGCACGATGTTGACCAGGGAAACCTGAAGAATAGCCTGGACGTAGTGGTGGAAAGTTGTGTGAACCTGGTGGGAGTAAATGTAAATACGGCCAGTAAGCATCTGTTGACCTATGTATCCGGACTGGGGCCTGTACTGGCACAGAATGTGGTGGATTACCGCAACGAGATAGGAGTGTTTACCTCCCGAAAACAGCTGAAGAAGGTACCGCGCATGGGAGAAAAGGCCTTTGAACAATGTGCCGGTTTCCTGCGGATTGAGGGAGCTAAAAATCCGCTTGACAATTCTGCTGTACACCCCGAAAGTTACCATATTGTGGAGCAGATGGCTACTGATCTGAATGTAGATCTGACCCAGCTGGTGAAGGATGAAACTCTGGTTAAGCAGATCGAACTGGAACGCTATATGAAAGGAGGAATTGGCTTACCCACCCTGAAGGATATTCGTGCAGAACTTGAAAAGCCGGGTAGGGATCCCAGAGAACAGATCGAGGTGTTTGAGTTTGACCAGACTGTTTACAAAGTGGAGGATCTGAAACCCGGAATGGAGCTGCCCGGGATTGTTACTAATATCACCAAGTTTGGCGCCTTTGTGGATGTGGGGGTGAAACAGGACGGACTGGTTCATATCTCACAGCTGGCCGATCGCTTTATCAAGGATCC
>QMPQ01000372.1 GCA_003648635.1 Bacteroidota bacterium
GGTCGTATGATGAACGAGGGTTTTGTGGCCTGGCTGAAAAAAGCGGGTCTGCAGGAATCAGAGCTACCCATTGAGCAGGGATACTCATCCATGCTCACCCTCGGGCAAGGCATGAAGGAATGGGTCAACAGTAAACAAGAATAAAGCACCTTCACTTCTCTATAGCATATCAGGGGAGGTGACAGAATTGTTTATATCTCTTATATTCGTGTATGCAAAAAATCAGCCTCGGAATCGTACGAGAAACAAAAAATCCACCCGATAAGCGGGTTCCCTTTACACCTCAGCAATGTCGCGCATTACTTGATCAGTACAGTCATTTGGAATTGGTGGTTCAACCATCAGATTACCGTTGTTACTCTGATGAGGAGTATCGGGCTGAAGGGATTACACTTTCGGATGATCTCTCCGCCTGTGATATACTGATAGGCGTAAAGGAGGTGAAGCTGAATGCACTGATAGACCAGAAAACTTATCTCTTCTTTTCCCATACCGCAAAAAAACAGCCCTATAACAGGGTACTCTTGCAGGAGGTGGTACGCAAAGAAATCCGACTGGTGGACTATGAATACCTGACTGATGAAAAGGGCATTCGTGTGGTAGCCTTCGGTCGTTGGGCCGGGGTGGTAGGTGCTTACAATGCCTTGAGAGGAATGGGACTGGAGAAAGGTAGCTTTGAGCTGAAGCCTGCTCATGATTGTTTTGATCTCGAGGAGTTGCACCTTGAGCTAAAGAAGGTGGAGCCGGGAAGACAGCGAATCCTTGTTACCGGAGGAGGAAGGGTAGCAAGTGGAGCACTGGAGATCCTGGATGAGGTCGGGATCCGGCAGGTGGAACCGGAAGCATTTTTGAAAGAGGAGTTTGAACATGCTGTATATACCCGCTTAGATCCATGGCATTATACCAGGCGGAAAGGTGGAACTGCATTTGACTTTGCTCATTTCATGAAACATCCTGAGCTATATGAGAATAGTATCTTGCCATATGCTGCCCGGACTGATCTGTTTATAGCCTGTCATTTCTGGGATCCCAAATCGCCTGTGATGATTACCCGTGAAGCGCTGACCAGCGGGAAACTTCCCATCCGGCATATAGCTGATATCAGCTGTGATATTAAGGGGCCCATTGCGTCGACCATCCGCGCTTCCACCATTGCCGATCCTTTTTACGGCTACGATCCGATTTCAGGCGGAGAGACAGAACCCTTTGAGAAGGATATGATTACTGTGATGGCGGTGGATAATCTACCGGGCGAGCTTCCCAGGGATGCCTCCGCGGATTTTGGATCTACCCTGATGAGCCATGTGATCCCCGAATTACTGGGAGTCAGGGACAGTGGCATGGTGGAACGAGCCTCCATTGCTGCTGCAGGAGGGCTTACTCCTGGCTATGCTTACCTGGAGGATTATCTGGAAGGTCGTGAATAGTTAGTCCAGAACAGCCTGTTCTACCAGGCATTCCACCTGAGGATGCAGCCAGAGAAATGAGGCAGGTAAGTGTGTGGACACTTTCCCTTCCAGAAATTCTTCAGCTATCTTCTTTTTTCCTAAACCGGAAACCAGCATAATGATCTTACGGGAATCCAAAATCTCCTTTATACCCAGTGTGAGTCCATAGGATGGCTTTTGCTCCAGAGAAGCAATCATGGGGTGTTGGAGAGATTCCTTCGTAAGAGTTGCTACATGACAGAAAGGTTCCAGTTTTGCAGCAGGCTCGTTAAACGCCAGATGACCGTTTGCACCTAATCCCAGTATACAAATATCTATGGGACCCTCTGTCTTTAGTTTGCTTCGAATTCTCCTGCACTCCCCATTAGGGTTCTCAGGATCGGAAGCAAAAGATATATAGCGCTCTGCCGGAATTCCCAGAGGATCCAGTAGCTTTGACCGAAGAAAATATTCACAGGTGACCGGATGATAAGCAGGAATTCCTCCCCATTCATCCAGTTTAATAACCCGCATCTGGCTGAATAGTGCCTTCTGTATTCTGGCTGTTTTGGCCATCTCTTTATACAGACCTTCCGGTGAGCTTCCTGTAGCTGTGCAAAGCAGCAGTCCGGGATTTTTTTTAACTTCCTCCCGGACGAACGATGCAGCAAGCTGGCTCATCTCCCCATAGCTACTACAGTAAGTGATCTGCATCAATCCCTGTTTTTCCAAAGATCATATGGTTTAGCTGCATCACTTCTGAAAGGCAGCTCCACCTTTTTCCCAGTTCCTGCACTTTCATAGGCGGCAAAGACAATTTCCATGACAGCCCGGCCATCCTCACCGGTAACAAGCGGTTCTTTATCGTTCTTGACACAGTCCACAAAATGCTCCATTTCCTGTGGGAAGCCATAATTCCAGTTCTCCTCGTACATGGTGTAACTCCAACCCACTGTATGACCCGCTTTCTCTACCGCATATCCAATCCCTTTGTTACTATAGGTCTGGATGGAGTTGCCCTGCAGTACATCCGCATAAGCCACCCCTTCGCTGCCATGAATCTCGGCCCGGTCGTCCATGCCACCAGGCTTGGTCCAGCTTTCTTCAGCCATGGCTGTTACCCCATTCTCAAACTCCAGGATAATGATACTGTTGTCCTCTCCCTTTGTCTTCTCCATATGCACAGTAGTACTCATCTGCGCATAGACCGATTTGACCGGATTATTGCCGTTGAGCCAGCGGAAGAACTGGAAGGCATGACAACCCATGTCCATAGTAACGCCCCCGCCGGACCGTTCCACATCCCAGAAATGGTCAGCATGGGGGCCATCGTGTTTCTCAGATTGTTTCAGCAGGATGGGTTTTCCCAGGGCACCTTCATCCAGCAGGCTCTTCAACCTCACATATTTAGGAGTGAAGCAAAGTTCTTCTGCATACATCAATTTCAC
>QMPQ01000373.1 GCA_003648635.1 Bacteroidota bacterium
AAACTTACAACGGGTACTCTCACGCGTTGGGACCAAGGAATTTGGTATTTGCATCAAATGTGGCAAGCCGATTCCGGCGGGAAGAATTCTCTACCGGCCTGAAAGTTTAAGCTGCGTCGATTGCGCCACATAGTGCATTATCCAAATGAATCTATACCTTTGCAGCCTTTTTAATACAGGGTAAGATCAGATCAATCACATGATTACAGTTGCAGGTTTAAGAATACAATTTGGGAAACAGGTTTTGTTTCAGGAGGTAAATATGAAGTTTACTTCCGGAAACTGTTATGGTGTTATCGGCGCCAACGGTGCAGGGAAGTCGACCTTACTAAAAGCAATCTCTGGAGAGATTGATCCCACAGCAGGCCATATCTCACTGGGACCCGAAGAGCGGTTATCGGTATTAAGCCAGGACCACTTTGCCTTTGATGAAGAAACGGTCTTAAACGCAGTCTTAAAAGGGCATACACGTCTCTGGGAGGTGATGCAGGAGAAGGATGCACTCTATGCCAAAGCAGACTTTTCCAATGAAGATGGGATCAGGAGCTCTGAGCTGGAGGAAGAGTTTGCAGATATGGACGGCTGGAACGCCGAGAGCGATGCAGCTACCCTGCTGAGTAACCTGGGGGTCAAAGAAGCGCTGCATCCTACCCTTATGAAAGATATGAGTGGAAAGCAGAAGGTACGGGTCTTGCTGGCACAGGCACTTTTTGGTAAACCTGACAATCTGCTGCTGGATGAGCCCACAAACGATCTTGACCTGGATACGGTAAGCTGGTTGGAGAATTACCTGGCCAATTATGAAAATACCGTTCTGGTAGTTTCCCATGACAGGCACTTTCTGGATGCCATCAGTACACATACCGTGGACATTGATTTTGGAAAGATTCAGATGTTTGCAGGGAATTACAGCTACTGGTACCAGAGCAGTCAGCTGGCACTGAGGCAGCAGCAGATGCAGAATAAAAAAGCGGAGGAGAAGAAAAAAGAGTTGCTGGAGTTTATTGCACGTTTCAGCGCCAATGTGGCCAAGTCAAAGCAGACCACCAGCCGCAAAAAGATGATTCAGAAGCTTAACATTGCCGATATTAAGCCTTCCACAAGGAAGTACCCCGGTGTAATTTTTACTCCCGAACGAAAAGTAGGCGACCGCATACTGGATGTAAGTGGCTTAAGTGCAAGTGTGGACGGGACAGATCTGTTTAAGGATGTAGCGTTTCAGACCAATAAGGGTGATAAGATCATATTCCTCTCCCGGGATCCCAGGGCCATGACTGCCTTTTTTGAAATCATCAACGGTCATCAGAAAGCCGATGAAGGTAGCTACGAATGGGGACAAACCATTACAAAGGCCTACCTTCCCCTGGACAATTCAGAATTTTTTAAGAACGACATGACCCTGTTCGACTGGCTATGTCAGTTTTCAGACGACACCATGGAAGCCTATATTCGTGGTTACCTGGGAAAGATGCTCTTTTCGGGCGATGATATCTACAAGCGGGTTGCCGTCTTATCGGGTGGAGAGAAGATGCGCTGCATGATCTCCAGGCTTATGCTTACCAATGCCAATGCCCTGATACTGGATACACCTACCAACCACCTGGACCTGGAGTCTATCCAGGCCTTCAACAACAGCTTGCTAAAATATCCTGAAAACATCTTTATGTCATCGCATGACCATGAGGTGATTCAATCAGTCTGTAACAGGATCATTGAACTCACACCCAAAGGAATTATCGACAAGCTGATGGACTACGACGACTATATTGCGGATGAAGCAATTCTGGCGCTGAAAGATAAGTTGTACAATCTCTAGTCTTAACCGATCTCTTTCTGGGAGTGGGCGTTGACAAAGAGGATATTGCCCAGATCATCGAATCGGTCAAAGGTGTGGATCCCTCTTTTCTTCAGGACACCGGCATGGAAGCCAATGATGCAGAGGCCAGCTGTGGCTGAATGCTCGCTGACCAGCATGCGGGGATCGGGGACCGACTCTTCCACAAGCACCTGGATGTTCTTGGAGGTGATGGGCAGACGCCCGGTTTTAACCAGATCTTTCAGGTTCTTCCTTGTCTCCTCCTCATTCTCACGGCTACAGACATCAAAGATTTTTATCTCACTCCTACGCCAGACAGGATGCCCCTGGATAATAAAACTGAGCAGGATCATCAGGTGGGAGTTCTCATAGTCGTCACTCCGGATCCAGACATGGATGTCGTTTTTAAAGCTGATGGATCGTTTGGAGCTTCCAAAAATACAGACATCAAACATGCCGGCATTGACCAGGGAGAAATTCTCCACGATCTCCTGCAGACTATCGGGATTCTCGCGGTCGTATTCAAAGATCACCATATTGTTCTCCATCCCTGATATCCCAGGGAGCTGTATGGCCTGGGCCACTGCCGAGGTATAGGAAGGTGAAATCATGGTATCCACATAAACATGGGTCCCCTTTCCACTGAAACTCTTGATCAGTTTATCCAGTTCTTCATCCGATTTTAACCGGCTCGCTTTGGAATAATAGTCTTCAATCAGGTGAATGTAGGTTCCAAATCCGTATTTGTGACTAATCCAGTTCAGTAGTTGGAAAGCCCTGTCACGCTTAAAGGAATCCCTGGAGATACATATGGCACTGGGTCTCCACTCCTGCTTGCTTCTGGACTTCCTGGTCTGCTGAACGTATACATGCAGGTTCCTGTTCAGTTGAAACAGTGCATTGGTAAAGATCGATACCAGCCCTTTCCTGTCCTTGTGGTAGTTATTGATATAGAGATAGAGGAGAATCATAATCAGGTAAGCCCCCAGGGCAAACAGGGTATTTATCTTGAACATCACCCAGATGGAGGCCACAAATCCCAC
>QMPQ01000374.1 GCA_003648635.1 Bacteroidota bacterium
AATCAGCATATAATGCTGTAAACGGCAAATAACAATGTACATTTTTTCGCAATTAACGATGTACGCTAATTAGCAAATAGCGATGTACGCTTTTTAGCAAATAAGGATGTACATCTTTCATTTGGGAAGGACTTTTCCTTTCAATAATTGATCTCCATTTCTTCATTGAGGTATTGTTGTTCCCCACAGGAGCTTGATCAAGCTCCTGTGGAGAAACGCCGGATTATTCTGTTATTGTGGTTAATCATCTGCATGTTAACCCTATACGGAAGGATCCGCTATGAGAAAGAAGTTTTTAAACCAATGGATTATGTACCATGAAGTACACAG
The DNA here is from genome assembly GCA_003648635.1 of Bacteroidota bacterium. Taxonomy (GTDB): domain Bacteria; phylum Bacteroidota; class Bacteroidia; order Bacteroidales. The sequence goes on from QMPQ01000374.1 coordinate 331, forward strand.
ACAACATCGTGAAGGTCTAAAGCCCGCCCAAATAGCCAGGGAGCTGGTAATGGACAGAAGGACTGTGAAAAAGTATCTTGCCATGAGTGAGGAAGAGTATGAGCATTTTATTGACAATCAGACTCGAAGGCAGCGTGTTCTAACGCCCTATGAGAGCTTTGTACGCACCCGTTTGGAGCACTGCCCGGAGGCGTCTTCGGCTCAGGTTCACGACTGGCTGAAAGAGTGCTATGATGACTTTATAGAAGTTGATGAAAAGACGGTCTTCAATTTTGTTCTTCACGTAAGAAGCAAGTATGGCATCCCAAAATCTTTTGATCACCGGGATTTTGAGAAGGTTCCAGAGCATCCCTATGGCCAGCAAACCCAGGTTGATTTTGGAGAATACAACATGACTACTGATGAGGGTGGCCGTAAGAGGATCTATTACATCAGCTTCGTTTTATCCCGTTCCCGGATGAAATACAGCTACTACTCCGAGAGGCCATTTACTACCCGGAAGGTTATTATCGCTCATGAAGCCGCCATTGCATATTTTGGAGGTATTACAACAGAGTTTGTTTACGACCAGGACACCCTGATGCTGGTAGCTGAGAACTACGGGGACCTGATTATGACAGAGGCTTTCAGGAGCTATGCTGAGTACCGTGGTTTTCAATTACACTTCTGTCGTAAATCTGATCCTCAGAGTAAGGGTAAGGTTGAGAACGTGGTTAAATATGTTAAGTACAACTTCTTACGAGGCCGCATCTTCATCGATATTGAGATCCTCCAGGGTGAGGGTCTTGCCTGGCTGAACCGCACTGCCAATGCCAAGGTCCATTCTACCACCAAGAAGGTCCCGCATGAAGAATGGCTGATAGAAAGGAATTATTTGCTTCCCGTTAGTGGGTCTTTTAAAGTCGAGAATGTTAAGAATGAACATGCCGTTAGCAAAGACAACGTTGTCACCTACAAAGGCAACTTCTATCGTGTTCCCCGGGGGACCTATCATCCTCCGAAGACCAGAGTGCAGTTGGAACATACCGATGATGATCAGTTGATTATCTACAATGCAGAAGGCAAGGTCATCGCCACTCATTCCATTTATCCTGGTAAGGGTAAAACTGTGGGTGGAACCCATTACAAAAGGGAACTTGCGGAACGAATCGATGAGCTGATCGATGGAATATCCAACCAGTTTACGGATCCGGCAATGGTAATAGGGTATTGCCAGCAGATCCGAAAGGACAAACCCAGATACATACGGGACCAGTTGGGAATAATCAAAAGACTTCTTAAGCATCACCCTCTGGAAATCGTTGAACAGGCGGTGATCTTCTGCTCTGAGAACAAGATCCTCAGTGCAAAGGACCTGGAAAGTGTTGTAAAACGGGAACTTATGCAACGATCCCAGGAGGATACCCTTGAAGAGCCGATCACGATAAAAACCATCAATCAGACAGCTCACAAAATCATACCGGATAAAAGCGATATATCAGATTATCAATCACTAATGAATTAAATCTATGGATGCAAAAACGAAAACACAAACCATTAAACAGTATGCTGCCCTGCTCCGCTTGGGAGGCATACAGGAACAACTCGATGAGTTGGTCCACAAAGCATCAGAGGACAAAATCTCATACCTGGATTTTTCCTTAAACCTCCTAGAAACTGAAGTTACCCAGAGATCTGCACGGGATCTGGAACGTCGGACTAAGGCTGCCAAGTTGCCGCTCAATCACGACTTGGACCAGTATGATTACGCCTTCCAGAGCGGGATCGGAAAACAGCAGCTATCACAACTGAGGGAATGTATGTGGCTCGAACAGAATTACAATATCGTTCTGATGGGACCTTCCGGAATAGGGAAAACCATGATCGCCGCCGGCCTGTGTTTTGATGCCCTAAAAAAGGGGTATACGGCATACTTTAGGACTATGGAGCAGCTTAATGAAACCCTGATTATGAAGGACATTACCAGATCGGCCCGTATCGAGTATAATAAGCTGCTGAAAACCAATCTACTTGTCATTGATGACATTATGATGTTCGCTCTAGATAAAAAGCAGGCGGTCCAATTGTTCCATTTTATTAATCACCTGCATGAAAGGGCTTCGTTTATCGTGACAACAAACAAAAGCCCCCAGGAATGGGTGAAAATGCTTGATGATGAAGTTATTGCAACAGCTTTGCTTGACAGAATCCTGTTCCACTGCGAAGTGGTCAGGTTAACCGGAAACAGCTACCGGCTGGAAAACCGGAAAACCATCTTTAGTTGAGTAAATCGTTCTTAAATTTTTTGTACGTTTAAATCGAAGAAATGGACATCCTTAATTGCTATTTCTCGTACATCCTTATTTGCCAATTTCTGTACATTGTAAGTTCCCGCTTACACCAGTTCAGGTAGTTCTGGAGGTACTTGGTGGCAACGCCCCAAAACCTCCCGTCCACCCATTTCTTGATCCTGTTGTGCGTGGAGTTCACGTGCTGTATGTGGTAGACACCACACTTTACGTGCTGCTTTATCGCGGCCTTCAGG
>QMPQ01000375.1 GCA_003648635.1 Bacteroidota bacterium
ATTCACTTTCAGTTTGAAGCCATCAATCTCCACGTCATGATATGAGCCAAAGCCCACATGTGGCGAGAATGAGCTGACGGTATCAGAAGGCAGGGTGAAGAGTAAGAGCTGCGATTCCATGTCGGCAAAGGCAAATACCCGATCAAATTCAAGTACCTCCCCGGGCACGACCCGCTCCTCAGGTTCATCAATCACCTGTTCCAAATAGCAAGCCCTGAGAAGCCCGGCACTTAAAATCCCCAGGGCAAAAAGCCATTTATGAGATCCAGGCGCCATCAAAACTGGTAGGTGTAATTGACTCTTAACAAGTAGATCATGGCTGGTTCCACTTCGTTAAGTTCCCTGTTGAATCCAAGAGCAATGCCAAAAACGCCAATTTTTCCGGGCTCGTATTTGACGCCTCCCTGAACACGAACATACTCGAATTCCGGGGTCTGGTTGGGTGTGAACAGCTGAAAAATCTCCGCTGAAACATAGGGTTTGAACTTCTTGAGATCGTCGTATCTGATCCGGATACGGTTCCGCACATACTTCTCATAATCCACCCCCTGATCAAGGAGATTAAAACCCTCCACCTCTTTCTGATACCTCAGTCGGTAGTGGATGCTAATATAATCCAATTGCCCCTTGAACCTCAGATCAAGGTTGTAACGTGTCAGGGTTTCATAAGTGGCATCAGATTTTCTATCCCTGGTATACCTGTATCCAGCCTCCAGTGCAAAATTTTTGTTGATTCTGTACCGGACTCCAGCATCAGTAAAATAGTTATTGATTTCGCTGATATCCTGCTTGAATCTGATCTCCTCAGCAAGAGAAAAGGTCCAGTCTTTTCCTACTTTCTTTTCCAGGGCAACACCTGTCCAGAGTTGCAGGTCACGGACCACCTTAGTTTCCTGACCGGCCAGTGGCAGGGCGCAAACCAGCATGATTAGCAGTGTCAGAAGTCTGACACTGCTGTTTCCATATCTTATTACAATGCTAATTTTCATAAATGAGCAATTCAGGATAAAGTGGATTTGGGATGCTAACCCTTACATTATCAAAGGACATTTGTAAGATATCGGCATTCCAGTGTTCCCTGTTCATGTTCCAGACATCATAAACATGGTTGTCCAGGCTTTCCGAATTAGCAACATGGATGAAACCATGATGTGGGAAATCGTAACAGTCTCCGTACCTGATTCCAATACCGTTCCCGATAAACCTGCACGATTCTACTTCAACCTGGTGGTTTGGACTGCTATAACCCAGCTCAAGTCCCTGGCCATTGTTTGTGAAGAGTGAATTGCTTATCTGGTGCAGTTTTACTACAAAATGACCGCTGGAGAGGGCTGCTCCCTCGTGAAAATTAGCTTCAAACCTGCAGTTGTTAATTAGCACCTCTCCACCTCCGCTGGCTCCACTGTCCAGTCCGTCATCCTTAGCATACATAAAAACAGAGTTGCTTATGGTTGCATTGCATTCATCCAGGTAAAGTCCATCGTTGTCCTCATCCCTGTAATCGTAGCTATCATCTGGAAAATCAGTAAAGACACAGCGATCCATTACCAGTTCTGATTGGTTCATCTGTCCCCCGGTTTTGGCTCTCTGTACAAGGCAATCGTTCAGTTCCAACGAACATGAAACAGGATAAAAAACCTGTCCGATATGGTCGGTCATATAACAGTGATCAAGTACTAATTCCCCGTTTTCGCTATAAAAGAGTGCTTGCCTTCCTGCATGGCCATAGCTGTACTCCCCCCCGGTATGGTATCCGCTCCTGCTAAAGATAGTATAGCTTGCTTCCACCCGGTTTCCGGCAGAGCTTCCTATAAGGCCACCCCAGTAGAACATCTCGTCACTGCAGGTGACTGTCACCGGAGCACCAGCAGTTCCGGCAAAAAACAGCAGACCATTGTTGATGATATTGACCTCCGGGTCGATGGTGATAAAGGATCCACTTCCTATACTTAAGGTGATGCCTTCAGGAATGCTTAATTGAGCAGGGATATGAATGTAACTTCCAGCAGGAATATGTGTATTGGCTTGCAGTTCACCACTCAGCTGCAGAGGTGGATTATCCATATCTAGGATATCTACAAAAAAGCTCCTGGAATCAATCTTTAGTGTTGTTTCACCGTTGTTTTCCGGAATCTGAACCGACCCCACCCCCCGTTTGATCCTGAACTGTATGGAGCCGAATTCGGCATCCAGATTGCTATCTGAAAAGGTGAGTTCTTCACCAATCAGAACAATAAGTGGGACAGAAACTTCCGGTGGGGCAGCAGTAGCATAAACCAGTTTAACTGTCTGATCCCCGATTTCTCCGGATTCAGACTCATGCGGAGTCCATGGTGGCAGTCCCCACTCCGTGTTGCCGCGTTCCGGATCGAGGATCACAAGCCGGATCACCTCAGGCGTGTTTTGACCCGAACCCTTCAGGTAGACCTCTATCCTGTAATATCCGGCCGATTTTAATTCAAGAATATCCAGATCCTGAAGCTGTGAACCATTCACCAGAACCCGATCCACCTTCTTCCCCATATAGGATTCGCAATTAACCAGCATCGCGCTGGTATAGTCGTCTTTGTCTGTAAGATCATCCAGGGTTGAACTGGATGGCTCTGTCTCGCATGAAAAAAGGAAAACAAAGAGGGCCAGTATAATCAATCTCCAATAGCTCATTTTTGAATATCCTTAAGTTGTTCTTTCATAGCTTCCAGGCGTTCTATAATCATCGTCTTTTTTTCTGCCATATTTTCCTCCCAGCGTTTAAAGCTTGTTTCATTCTGGTCAAACTGAGATTGATAAATCACTTCCTTATTATTATAGAAGGGGGTCAGTTCATTTTTTACCTGCTCAAACA
>QMPQ01000376.1 GCA_003648635.1 Bacteroidota bacterium
CTAGCCCGAGTTTACGGGTTACGATGTCACTGCTAAGATAATCAATTGACAAACAACTGAATACAACATTCAATTCCTGCCCCCTAAAATCATGTTCATAAAGTGTTAGCAATAACCCTTGCTATTGCTGGATTTGCGTTGATAATATTCGTAACATGCTCCCTAAATAATATAAAGAGTACGTTATGGCCTATATCATGCACAAGAAAATCAGCGGAAAGACTTACTACTATGCCGAACAGAGAGTCTGGAAGGACGGTAAGTCACGCAGGGAGTGGCAGAAGTACCTGGGAACCATAGATAGTATCATGGATGCTGTTGAAGGCAAGCCGCTCGTACCTGACCATGCTGTCTTGTTTGAATTAGGAGGTGTGGCATCATATCTTTCGTTAGCAAAGCAGATCCAGCTGGTTGAAAATATTGACCGTATGCTCCCTAAAAGGAAGCAAGGGCTTAGCATCGGGGAATACCTGTTAATCGCTACCATAAACCGTGGATTGGAAGCGGTTAGTAAGCGGAGCATGTGGACTTGGTTTCAAAACACAATATTATTAAACCACTTTTCCGGTATAAAGAAAGAGCAGCTAAGCTCCCAGCGTTTCTGGGATCATATGAATCTGATCCCGGAAGAGAAGATTACACCTGTCTGGTTGGAGGTATTAAACTCTGCGCTGTCATCCGCTCATATTGATCTTTCGAGCGTAGCCTTTGATGAAACAAATTTCTATACATTCATTAGTACATTCAATCAGCGCTGTAGCATAGCTCAGCGAGGGAAGAACAAACAAGGCAGATCCAATTTACGCCAGGTGAACTATGCACTGTTTTGTTCAAAGGAAAATCATTTGCCACTATATTTTGATGTGTACCAGGGTAATGTACATGATGCAACGAAGTTCAAAGAAATCCTGCCAGGATTTCAGGCTGCTTTCAAAGATAAGATCACACCGGGGTCCACGATGACCATTGTATTTGACAAAGGGAATAATTCCCCGGAAGCTATTGGTGAGATTGATCGATCACCCTTTCACTTTGTAGGATCATTAAAGCTGAATGATCATTCTGAACTGGCCTCCATCTCAAATATGGATGAGAGATTTGAATCAACCGGGCACCCACAATTGGAGAGCCTGAAGGCTTTACGTGTGGAAAAGGAGGTTTACGAAGAACAAAGAACAGTAATCGTAACCTTCAATCAGAACCTGTACGATGATCAGCTCAAGACATTGTATAATGATCTTGAAAGGTGCCAGGGAAAACTCTCGGAACTAAGCCGCCGATTAACAGACAGGGCAAAGGGTCTCATTACCCGGGGCAAGAAACCCACAAAAGCATCTGTTGAGAAGAATGTAAAGGAGATATTGAAACGGCAGTACATGAAAAAGCTGATCAAGGTGGACTACCAAGAGAAAAATGCCACTCCTCTGATACAATATTCTCTGGATGGGGAGGCATTTGCAGGATTAACCGATACATATCTGGGAAAGAAGATATTATTCACCGATAACCACCATTGGAAAACTGAAGACATCATACTGGCTTATCACGGCCAACACATCATTGAGAATATATTCAAAGAGACCAAGGATCGTAAGACGGGGTGCTGGTGGCCATTGAACCACTGGACCGATCAGAAAATCAAGGTCCACGGCCTATATTGTACAATCACGCTGCTGATGAGGGCACTGATGATCATGAAGACCAGGGAAGAAAACATCAACCTGTCACTGGGACGGCTGCATGAATCATTGAAGGGTATCAAACAGGTGATCAATATCTATCCTAAGCAGAAAGGGAAAGGAAACAAAAAGGAAAGGAAAACCCGGACGCTAACCAAGATGGATGAGATCCAGGAGAAGCTATTCGATCTCTTTGAAATGAGCGACTATATTGCAATTTAGGGGAATGAAATGATGATCGTATATCGTTATTTATGAGTATCTTACACTCGCGTTTTTTGATAACCCGTAAAGTCGGGCTAGAGATGAAAGAAAAGGGAATTACTCAAAAAGAGATTGGTAAACAGCTTAATATATCGGAAAGCAAAGTATCAAGGATACTGAATAAGCAAAAACCAAAGGCAGCATAGAAAAATAAAGAAACTAAACATGCCCAGTCGTCTTTCAATGAAGGCTGGGCATTCAATTGTTTTGTTGCATAAGGTTCCCTAGTGAATCATGCAATGCAACAATTCGCAACAACGGTTCAATCGTCATTAAATCAGGAAGATGCGAAAATTTACTAGGGTAGTGTACACCTGTAACTTGTTTTACCCATATATCATATTCCAATAAGGGAGGTTGGGATTTTAGTTTTTTACAAGGTGCTTAATGATTAGTGATGTGCGTGTTGCTCTGATATGGGCATTTGATCCCAAACCCTACCCTCAAGTATTCTACCAGCCTTTTTCTTGTTTGTACCGCCCCATTGCTTGAAAAAGAACGGTACCGCCTGAATTACACATTGATCTCTAATATCCGTTACCCATTCAGAAGCTATAGGCCTGGCTCCTGGTCCAGATTCGCCTCCTACTATAACCCAGTCGATATTGCTAAGATTTATGCCCGAAATTCGGCCAATAAGGGGTTCAATGGATAGAAACCTTACCTGAGCTGGTATTGTCCTTAAATCATCTATTCTGCCGATGACAGATTGGTCTTCAACTGAGACTCCCATCCATATGTTCTCAGTCCAATTTAACCGGTCGGAATACTTCCTGAGTAGATCAGATCTTTTTGTTAGCACCTGGAAAGTATGCTTGGGATTCTCATTCATGACCCTAAAAACTTGCTCGACGAACCCAAAAGGGATATCCTCGTGGAAAAGGTCACTCATAGAGTTCAC
>QMPQ01000377.1 GCA_003648635.1 Bacteroidota bacterium
GTAGGCCGACTTAAAGTTGTAGTAGCTGATCCGCTTTTCAAAGTCGTAAAAGTTCTTTTCGAAGGGATTGTCTTTATACTGATGCACCATCAATGCCTCGTAGGACCATTTAGTGGGCATCAGCTCAGCAATCAGAGGAACCTTATCGATGGAAGTAATATTCCGGTTCAGCTTATCAAAGGAGAACATGGCCCCGCTGAGGATCATCATGGGGATCATTACCAGCGGGATCACAATGTAAATGGTGACTGCCGAAGAGAAGGCCGAAGAGATCAGCAGCCCGATCATATTGGCGCAGACAGCTGTGGAGAATAGAGCAAGCCAGTAGGCAAAGGTCATTTCTCTGATCCCCAGGATGCTGTTGGCAACCAGGACAAAGGTGATGGCCTGAATGGCCGAAATAAGTACCAGGACCTTGACCTTGGCCAGCAGGTAGGAAGAACGGCTCAGGTGGAGGAACTTTTCACGCTTCAGTATCTTTCGGTCTTTGAAGATTTCCTCTGCACTCACAATCAAACCCAGAAAGAGCGCTACAATAAGGGACATAAAAATGTAGATGGGAATGTTCTCATTCTCCCTGAAAATGTAAGTGCCGCTGTTGGGATCCACGATATAGCGGACAATGTAGGCCAGGATAAAGGCGAGCAGGGGACTTACCAGCAGGGTCATCAATAGTTGCTGCCGGTTGTTGATTTTAGATCTTACATCCCGTTTCAAATAGTTGATTAGCTGCCTGAACCAACCCGGAACCTGGAGACTGGTGGGAGGCGGGGAAGCATCCTGAGCAGTTTCAACGGAAACTTCGCGGGCACGCTCTTTTTGGAATAGTTCCTCCCAGGTAGCGGGACTAACCTTACGCTGTTCGGTGTAGTTTCCATATTCGTCGACCTGCCTGGCTTCGATGATATTGAATATTTGCTCCGGATTTACATTGCCGCAAACAGGGCACTCACCCACGCTGGCATTCACCTGGTTATCTGCCTTCTTGAAGTGGATTGCCGCTTCCACGGGGTTTCCATAGTAAACCAAATGACCCCCGTCATCCAGGATCACCACCTGGTCGAACATCTTAAAAAGTTCCGAAGAGGGCTGGTGGATGACCACAAAGACCAGCTTTCCTTTCAGGGTTAGTTCCCGAAGCAGGTCCATCACATTTTCCGAATCGCGTGAGGCCAGTCCGGAGGTGGGTTCATCCAGGAAGAGAATGGCCGGTTCCCGGATCAGCTCCAATGCAATATTGAGCCGTTTTCGCTGTCCGCCGCTGATGGTCTTGTTCATCACCGATCCCACCCTCAAATCTTTCTTCTCTAAGAGTCCCAGGTTGGAGAGGGTATCGTTCACCTTCTCCTTAATCTCCTTATTGGAAAGCTGCTTGAAGCAGAATTTGGCATTGTACCAGAGGTTCTCAAACACAGTAAGCTCTTCGATCAGGAGGTCGTCCTGGGGGACAAATCCGGATACACCGTTTAACTGGCCGGCATCGTCCCAGAGATCGAGCTTATTGATCCGGATATGGCCCGAAGCCGGACGGTAATTACCTGATAGCACATTCATCAGTGTGGTCTTGCCAGCGCCGCTGGATCCCATGATCCCCACGAGGTTTCCCTGCTGGGCCGAGAAAGAGACATCTTTAAGACCTGTTACTCCCCCGGGAAAGCGGTAGGAGAGGTGGTCGGCCTCCAGGGTAATCTGTTCGTGGTCCAGGTCGGCCTGGAAGCGGGTGGCAATATCGCTGTAATAGACCGGCGGTCCGGCAGGCAAGCGAAGAGTGCCGCCGCTGGCAAAAAGGTAGATTACTCCTGTTCGCATGACAAGGCCGTTGAGGAAGGCTTCGGCACTTGCCATATACCTCACAAAATAAAGCTCCACCGAAGGTATCCGCAGGAAAAAGAGGGATTCGCTTACCAGGTGGTTTGCATGGTTGAGATCTGCCCCATTATTTGAAGTGACAAAGCTGAATATAGCTTTATACTCCTCCTTTTGAATGCGAAAGATGTCAGCAACGGTTTGAACAATACCCAGACGCTGTTCGGTCAGCTTGTATTCGGTACTGACCAGTTCCAGGATGCGCACCAGCACCACTACCTTCTGACGCTGATTGATGGTTTTGCTGATCTGCCTGCAGAGCTTCAATACCCGGACCGAATCGAGGACTGAGGTGAGTTTCTTTTTAGGGGCTTTCTTTGAGGTGGGCTTCTCTGAGGCTGACTTTTCTGAGCCAGAATCCTTTTCTGAAGGGAGCTCGTCTGTTGCTGTATCCTTATATAGTTGAAGGTACTCGCGGGACGAGTCGACACCGATCTGCTGTACAAGGAAGCGGTTTACATAATCGATTTCCTGCTGACTGATGCCTTCGTCCTGTTTGGTGATCAGGGCGAACAGCTGCATTAGGGCCTTCAGGATCTCTTCACTCATAAGTTCGTTGGACTTGGGTCGGCGTGACTTGGATCATGAGGCTGCTTCGGGGTCAATGTTAATTATAGGTGAGGTGCTCAAAGGGAACTGCGATCATTTCTTCAAATTCTTTGCCGGCCTCCTGCATATCTTCGTCTCTCTGGTGTGAGTGCCACTTGATCAGGACTTCATGACCCTCTTCTACCATCTCTTCAAATATGAGAAAGATGTCCATGATCATTTTAGAAGAGGCGGTATTGAAATAGATCAGTCTGACGCTGAATGTGGTTAAGGAATCTGGCTCCTTCCTGTAGGCATTGAGCCAGTCCAATACCGGCTGGTAAAACTCTAGCACATCTTCGGGCAGTGATTTTCCTGATATCTCAAAAAGCTTGTCCACGGGGTCGAGTACTATCCGGGGACTGTCGTCGGTCTGTTCAATTA
>QMPQ01000378.1 GCA_003648635.1 Bacteroidota bacterium
ATCGGACATATTCTCTACATTTTCACTGTCAAGGGCTCCGGTGGGTTCATCGGCCAGTAGTATGGAAGGGGCATTGATCATGGCCCTGACTACGGCAGCACGCTGACACTCACCACCGGACAGGATCCCGGGTAGTTTGTTTCTGAACTCCCAGATGCCTACTCGTTTCATCAGAGCTTCGGCCCGCTGAGCACTTTTCGCGCGGGATATCTTATCCCTTTGTACCAGTGTGGGAATTAATACATTTTCCAGGAGGGTACATTGGGGTAGCAGGTGGTGGAACTGGAACACAAAGCCAACTTGCCGGTTCCTGTACAGGTCGATCTCCTGCTTACTGTAGCCCGTAATATCCTCCCCACGAAAAAGCACACTGCCTTCATCGGGACTATCCAGTCCACCCACCAGGTTCAGCAGGGTGGTCTTGCCCGAGCCGGAAGGTCCAAGGATAGCGATCCGCTCTCCCTTCTGTACCTCCAGGGAGAGATCGTTCAGCACCGGGCGATAACTTGAATCGCCGTGATTGCCAAAGCCTTTGTTGATATGTTCCAGAGAAAGAAGCATCATATGGTATCTATTTTAGGCTTAATTTTTATTTGCCTTGATGGCTTGCTCGTAAACCTTTATCATTCTTTTGGCCTGGACATCGATATGAAAATGTTTGTCCACCCCCTCTTTCCCGCTCCTGCTCAGGCGGTCCATTTCCTCCGCGTCAGCTAAAAGCTTCTCCAGTGCCTGAGCCAGGGCCTCCGGGGTATTCTCCTCATAGATTACTCCCCCGCCGGTGAGCTCAACGATCTCCGGAAAAGCTCCCAGGGCGGGCTGCACCACTGGGATTCCTGAAGCCATGCACTCCAGCAGGTAGATGCCAAATGCTTCGCCATTGCGTACAGGCACCGACACCACCGACACCTTTTCGAAATAATCCCTGAGTCCCTGCTCCTCAAAATCTTCATGAAACTCCACCTGCTTTTGCAGTCCATGTTCCCGGATCCGGCTCCTGATATCGGAAAGATATTTCTTATCATCACCGGTCGATCCTCCGGTCAGCACCAGGTTCACATCCTCAAATCCCTCTTTCTGCTTAAGCAGTATAAAAGCATCCACCAGGATATCAACACCATTTCCGTGACACATACGGGAGATATACCCGATATTGCGCCTTTTCTCAGATGCCGGTTTAAAGGTATAGTCGGCCGGATCGACCCCGATATGTACGGAGGCCATCTTCGCCTCCGGCAGAGCCATCTTCTCCTTCATCACTCCGGCATAAAAGTCACTGACAGAGATGAATTTTGCCACATAGGCTGCCTTCCTGGACATCAGTTTCCAAACACTTTCCGCCGCTGAGGGCTTCATCACATCGACCCACACATCTTCGTCCTGAAGGGAGCAGATCACAGGTACATGAAGGCGCTCGCCCAGCTGATGTGCCAGTCCAAGCAACAGGGCATTGGAGAGGTGAATCACATCGGGATCACAGTTCTCCACGATCCAGTCAACCATTTTCTGCAGTTCATCCTTCTGTTGTCCCTCTTCGCCCAGCAGCATGGAGACGGTCATCTCCTCCAGTCCCTTGGCCCGGGTGGAGCCGGCAAATTTGGAGGCCAGTTTCAGCATGGGCTTGGAGTTAAGGGCACGATCGACCCAGCCCGGGGCCTTTCTGAATATGGGAAACAGCTGCTTCAGGTAGATGCTGATGGCCCCGTAAAAGACCGGGATCTCCCTGCTCAGATCGTGTTCATCGGCAAACAGCGGCAGGTACATGGGCAACTTCCTCACCATATGGTCCGATTTGCGAAGTGCCTCCACATATTTGGAGTCGCGCAGACAGTTCCCACAATAAAAACTTCCCCCGGAACCCGGGATGATGTGCATAATATTCATTATATATCCCTTCTATTTTTTTCCAAAACAATAAACACGCCCGTCATCGCCCGCCACGTATATGCGGTTGTTGACCACAGCCGGATTGGCATGTACGGCTGTCCCCAGTTCGTAGGTCCACCCCAGTTTGCCATTCTTCCGGTCAAGTAAAAACAGGTCGCCACGCATACTTGCAACCAAGAGCTTTTTACCAATCACCACCGGGGAAGCATCGACACGCCCGCCGGTGTTATACTTCCAGACCAGCTTTCCACTACTTTTGTTCAGACAATAGACAAATTTATCGCGGTTCCCGATAAAAACATGAGATCCGTATATGGCCGGAGAACCAATAAAGGGCAGGTTGGCCTCCTTGTTTTCGAACACCCAGTCCACTTTCTGTTCCAGCAGATCCACAGCCGAAAAACGGCCATCGTAGTCGCCCACAAAGGCGTGGTCGCTGTCTATACCGGCTGAACTGGCCACATAGGTGGAGATGGACATGCTCGCGCGCACCTTGCCGGTGATAGCATCCACCATATGAATAAATCCATCACAACCTCCAAATACAGCCATCCCGCTGTAGAGCGCACAGGAGCCATTAATAAAATTATCGGTCTCATACTTCCACAATCCCTTACCGCTTGCCGGGTCAACTCCATGCAGGTAGTAGTCGTAACTGCCTACCAGGATCACGCTCTTATTCCCTTTGCTATAGAATGACGGAGAACCCATGATCATATTCTCGGTTTGATAGGTCCACTTGATGGCACCCGTTTTCAAATCCACCGCGTAGAGCTTTCCATCCAGATTGCCCACATATACCACCCCGTCTACAATGAGGGCCGGAGCCTCAATGCTGTACTCGGTATTAATCTTCCATTTCAGGGTGCCATCTGTATTTATCCCGTAAAGGAGGCCATCCAATGTGCCAACCACAACAATCCCGTCACATACCACCGGTG
>QMPQ01000379.1 GCA_003648635.1 Bacteroidota bacterium
CCTACCGCCTACCGCCTACAGTATCCAGTATCCAGCATCCAGCATCCAGCATCCAGCATCCAGTATCCAGTATCCAGCATCCAGCATCCAGTATCCAGTATCCAGCATCCAGCATCCCATTAACCTATAATTGTTAATTTTGCATAAATCATCCCCATATGTACAATAATAAGCGCCGGGATGCATTTTGAATTTATGAAGAAGATATATCTTCTGATATTAAGGTCTTACCTGGGGCCGCTGATCCTGACCTTTTTTGTGGCGGTGTTCATCCTGCTGATGCAGTTCCTGTGGAAGTATATCGATGACCTGGTTGGAAAAGGACTGGAGTGGTACATTGTACTGGAATTGTTATTCTATGCATCTTCAACATTTGTTCCATTAGCACTGCCATTGGCAATTCTCTTATCATCAATCATGACTTTCGGGAATCTGGGTGAGCACTATGAACTGGTAGCCATGAAATCCGCCGGAATATCTCTTTGGAAGATCATGCGTCCGCTCATCATTCTTTCTATTGCCATCAGTGGTATAGCATTCTATTTTTCAAATAACGTATTACCCATTGCTAATCTCAAATTCAAATCCCTCCTCTATGATGTGCGCAAGCAAAAGCTGGCATTTGACATCACCGAAGGGATCTTTTACAATGGGATGGATGGTTTCGTGATGCGTGTCGGCAACAAAGAAAATGACAATCGTACCATCCGTGATGTTATGATATACAACCATATGGAGAAGCATGGCAACACAGATCTGACGGTTGCCGATTCGGGCCGTATGGAATCGACACCTGACGGAAGATATCTCATCTTCCACCTTTTCAATGGCTATAATTACCAGGAACAAAATGACCAGCGCAATTACCGGCAAAACCGTCAGTTCCGGAAAACAAAATTTGAGGAAGAATACCGTCGTTTCGACCTTTCAGGATTTAATATGAAACGTACTGATGAGGACCTGTTCAAAAACAACTACTCCATGCTGAACATTGCTCAGCTCAATTATGCCATTGATTCCCTTGGAAAGCTATACAGTAGTAAAAAAGATAATTTCGCGAAAAACTTCAGCAAGCATTACCAACATTATTCTATTCTCGATAGTGCGACATATGTCACTGCAACAGAGGCTGACAGCCTCATATTTCCTCTGGATGGATGGACTAAAGCAGAAAAATCAAGTATCATTCAGCGTGCTATGAACAAAGCACGGGGTGTGAAAAGCAATATTGAGTGGAACATAAGCGATTATGAAAGCAAGCGGGAATGGCTGGCCAAACATCAGGTTGCCTGGCACAAGAAGTTCACCCTTTCATTTGCATGCCTTGTGCTATTCTTCATTGGCGCACCCCTGGGAGCCATCATCCGCAAGGGAGGCATCGGCCTGCCTGTTGTTGTCTCTGTCCTTTTCTTCGTACTGTTCCATATCATCACCATTACAGGAGAGAAATCCGCCATTGCCGGTGCCATACAGATTGAATTCGGCATGTGGGTCGCCTCCGCTGTACTCCTGCCATTAGGAATATTCCTAACCATAAAAGCGACATCCGACAGTCCACTATTTGATTTTGATATCTGGAAAAGGAGGGTGGGGAGTATATTTAAGAGAAGGATTTAGAAGAATAGAGAATAATGAACAAGGAATAAGAATAAGAACAAGAATAAGAACGGGGAAGTATTGCAATTCAACAATACTTATTATTTATTCACTATTCATTTTTACTTTCTTAGGCACTCGGCACTAGGCACTAGGAACTTCCCTGGTTTCTCGGCGTACGATCCCAGGTGCCTGACTTAATCGTCTTCCATGAGCGGAAGAAACCAATAAACAGAGCCAGGTTCATAGCATAAAAATGTGTGGCCAGCCTGAGGGGTTTAATGTGAATATTGGCCATTTTTAAAAGGAAGTCGAGCAAAGGAAGCAACAAAAGAAGCACCTGCATGGCCAACAATGCCAGGTAAAAATCTGAGTGAAAGGCCAGAAATACATTGAGGATAAGTGCGGTCAGGATGAAGAAGGGGCCTTTCCAGCGAAGCACCTTATGTGACCAGAAACAGAAACCCAGGTTTTTTCTCAGCAGGAGGTGGGCAAAGGTCCGAAGGTTCTGCCAGTTGCCGGTGGCGATCCTCACTTTTCTGCGAAATTCATCTTTAAGTACATTGGAAACGTCTTCGAAAACACGCGCATCAAGGTCATTGATGGCCTTTTTTCGTTTCTCGAACACCTTCATATTGATATAGAAATCATCAACAAGGTAGTTGGGAGGCACTTTTGAATAATCTTCTTTCCTGATAGAGTAGCAGCCGCCGAAAGGTCCCATCATGGTGCCCCAAAGCCGGCCTTCCATATTCTTGATATGTACCTCTCTGCTGATATAGGCTTTTTCCTGGTATGAAATGCCTTCAACTTTCAAGCCTTTATTGATCATATTGGAATC
The DNA here is from genome assembly GCA_003648635.1 of Bacteroidota bacterium. Classification (GTDB taxonomy): domain Bacteria; phylum Bacteroidota; class Bacteroidia; order Bacteroidales. The sequence goes on from QMPQ01000379.1 coordinate 2,438, forward strand.
CACCAGCCCTATTTCAGGATTCTTGAAATGCCTGACCAGGTTAAATATAGTACTTGTGTCAAACATTACATTTGCATCGGTAAGGATAAGGATGCTGCCTTTGGATTCCTGAACAATGTCATTAACTACATTTTGCTTCCCCCTTCTTTCCTCAAAATCCCGGAAACAAAGATTTGGATGATCAGGCAAATATCCGTTTATGATCTCAGCTGTGCGGTCATCAGAACGATCAGAGCCGATAAGCACCTCCAGCTTATCATCAGGATAATCGCCGGCAAAGATGCTTTCGATCTTTTCAGCAATAACCTCCTCTTCATTGAAAGCTGAAATGATCACAGAAACGAGAGGCAGATCATCTTCACGGCCATATTTCAGCTTATTGTC
>QMPQ01000380.1 GCA_003648635.1 Bacteroidota bacterium
GCAGTGATGCGATTCAAATTACCACGCATAATCAGGAAAATCTTATGGATAATAGTCCATGCTGGTCGCCTGATGGAGAAAAAGTTGCGTTTATCAGATCTCAGGTAGATAAGAAAAGACCTTCGAATATCGGTGTCTATATGATCGATTCTTCAGGAGGAGAGCCAGAGCTGCTGATTTCTGAAAACGGGAAATGGGTTAATTCTCTTATCTGGTCCCCCAATGGGAAAATGCTTGCCTGGTTAAGCCAGGAAAACGAAGATCCAACGAACAAGCCAAAGTTGTTAAAAATCTATGACTTCAGCACCGGAGAAACCCGGATTGCAGGGGAGGTCCCCACCCAGCATGTAAATATCGAAATGGCATGGTCGCCCGACAGCAAGCAAATCGCCTTTAATGATAAGGAAGGAAAAGTCATCAAGCTCATGAATCTTAAAGATGGCAGCATTGAGGATATTGAAACAGGTCTGGTTGATGTGACCATTCATCACCTTGACTGGTCTCCCGATGGAGAACGGTTTGTTTTTGGAGGATTGAAAGGCGGGGATGAAGAATTCTGGGTGATGGAAAATTTTCTTCCACTTGAAAAGCTTCCACAAAAAAATATAGTATCAGGGCTTGCTCCCGAAACAACAACCTTACAAAAGGTTTGGTCAGGAGGAGCTCAAATTGGATGGGGGAATGTATCTCCCAATGGTAAGTTTCTTACCTACGCCGATGATTTACTAAATCTGGCTCTTTGTGAACTGTCCACCGGTAAAACATCAGCTTTAACAAAAGATGCAGCTGAAGATCCCTTACTACAATTTAATATGGGCTCTGTTGTATCTCCTAATAATAAGCAAGTAGCATATGCCTGGTATAAAAACAACCACGAAATAAGGCTTCTTGATATCGATAATCCTCAGCCCAAAACACTATATGCCAATAAAGATGAAGATGTTTACCCCTGTGCCTGGTCGCCCGATGGAAAAACAATTTATGCCAAAAGTTATCTGAATAAAACACGCAAATGCCGGATATTAGCGATTACAGTTGAAAATGGAGATGTTCAAATATTAAAAACATTTGACTTTTTCTATTGGTTGCAGTTAAGTGTTTCGCCCGATAATAAATTTGTCGCTTATCATTTCCCAAATATTAAAAACGGTGAGAATTCAGATACTGACATACATCTGGTTTCTACTGATGGTGAAAAAAACATAAAACTGATTGAACATCCTGCCAACGATCAGCTTATTGGATGGTTTCCCGGCAAAAATCAACTTCTTTTTAAAAGCGACAGGGGTGGATCATGGGATATATGGACGGCAGAAGTTGTAGATGGTGAAGTGGTAGGGAACCCAAAAAAGGTACTTGCAGAGATAGGGGAAACAACGTCTCCAATGGGCATCACCAATAGTGGGTCATTTTACTATTCTCAAATGTATCGAAACTTTGATGCGTTCACAGTACCATTTGATCAAACAAATGGTGAAGTAAAAAGTGAATTAGCAAAACCATTATTGGGATCTGTACGAAATGCAAAATGGTCACCCGATGGTAAATCATTGGCATTGATTAAAGAGCTTTGGGTCCAGAATAAACGCCCTTTATATGTGCGCGATGCAGAAACCGGAAATGAACGTATGTTATCGGACAACTTCATTATTCGACATCTGTTATGGCTACAGGATAATAAAACGCTTTTAATTTTAGGGAACGATACACGAAGAGAATCCGAAAAAACTTACTCGGGTGGAATGTATACAATTAATGTCCAAACGAGCGATATTACCGAAGTACTGGCTTTTTCTGATTATCGTGGAAAAGATTGGGAAATTGGCTTAACGGTAGCTCAAATGTTAGCTCAAGGAAATACTGCTCAGAAAAACATTTATTTTAAAAAGAATGGCCAACTTATTTGCCGTGAACTGGCAAGCGGAGAGGAGAAAATACTTTTGAAAGATCCAAGTCTGAACAGTAATGATTCCACACTGGATCCTTTGCCCGGTGAAAAAAATATATTGTATTGCAGTGAAGATCAAATCTATATCATTCCGGTTTCCGGAGGAAAGCAAATTCCAATCATAAAACGGACTACTACCGATAGTGGACCAACAGTGCCAAACAGTGCAGTTTGGTCAAGCGATGGGAATTATATTTATTACACACACAATATGGATGGTGGTTCAGGTTTATGGCAGATAACCTCAGATGGAAAAAATCCAAAGGAAGTATATAATTCTAATATACCGATTAACACTTTAAGTATCCATCCCAATGGCCAAGAAATTGTGATGACGATCCTCGATCAGGGGGCAGAAATCTGGAAGGTGGATAACCTTCTGTTAAATACTGAAACCAGGGAATAATTCAACTTTAAACACCCCGGTTGTTCTACCTGAAGGTGGATCACCGGTGGTGTTCTTTTTAGTGGGGCCTCGACTTAAATACAAAAGGTCATTGCTTTCCGAAATCAATTATCATTCAAGCTGTATAAGTAATCAGAAAATGATTTTTGTTGTTTTTCCATTATCTTAATACCATGTTCTTGACAAAGTCTTGACAGAACAATTTTAATTCTTGACGTGTATGTGATTTATAATTGAGAACTTTTGCACAGTGAAATAATATTTTAATTTTCAGATGCATAAGAAGATCAGTATAGGAAAAAATAAGATTCTATTTTATTATTTTTTGGCTATTGTATTACCAAGTGTTGTTCTTGGTGCTCTTGCTTTTAGAGGTGTTATCAATGATCAGGCTATTAATGAAATAGAAATCAGGCAGCAACTTATAGA
>QMPQ01000381.1 GCA_003648635.1 Bacteroidota bacterium
ATCCCGGTCACCCCGAGTCCGTTTTTTGTCTGGAGGATCCAGCCCCAGAGTCCCACACCCACAAACATGATCAGGATAAAGAACCAGAACCGTGATAGCTCATCTTTGAGCGTGATGGAGCGCGTGAGGTCGGAAACAATTTTATTCAGTGCTTTCCTTGATGCTTCAGGAGATTCAATTTTTTGCATGTCTCTGATTTTTTGTTTCGGTTATATGTGGTCTCCTTCGATTGGTGATGCCGCCTGGCCCTTTGCTGGCAGGTAGTAGACCCTGGGCTTGGTTCCAAGCTCCTTCATCAGTGTATATGCAGCTCCGTCCTTCATCAACTTGCTAAATGAGACGGTCTCTTTTGTGGTGCCATTGGTAACGGCATCTTCGTTCCTGTCACCAAACCAGTATACGCCGTTCGGACAGGCCGATACGCAGGAGGGAAGTTGCCCATCTCGTAAGCGGTCGGCACTGAACAGGCATTTGGAAATGGTCCCCTTTTTCTGGGGAACGTTGGCCTCCATATTGTAGGTTACTCCTTCGTATTTCTCTGCATCGCGCGGTTCGTTCCAGTTAAATACCCTGGCAGAGTAGGGACAGGCGGCTATACAGAATCTGCAACCGATGCAGCGTTCGTTATCGATTAGCACAATGCCATCTTCGCGCTTGAATGTGGCATTGACCGGGCACACCTTTGTACATGGAGGATTGTCGCAGTGCTGACACGGCTTTGGCATAAAGTAGGGTGCTGTATCTTCTGAATCCTGCATCTGCAGCACATTGATGTGGTGCTGCTCTGGCCTGAGCTGGTGATGGCTCTGACAGGCTTTCATGCACTCCCGGGCATTCCGGCATTTAGAGAGGTCGATGACCATCACCCAGCTTCTTCCCGGAAGTCCTTTTCTTCCCCTGAGTTGATTCTCAGAAAGTGAAGGTATCTCTGCAGGCTTCAATTGAGCCCTGTCCACCACAACCAGCTCCCCGCTGGATGTGAGCAGGGTAATCTTATTGCCGCTAACCTCTTCTACACGATTGCAGGCGCTTAAGATGCTTCCACCGCTTAAAACACCTGCAGCTCCTACGGATGCTCCCAGTGTCTTCATGAAATTTCTACGGGTCTTCTTCTCCATTATATTTAGGTTTAGGGGATCTGAAACTAAAATCTGAAATTAGAATATCTGGTGTTCAGAATCAATCTAAATATCTGCATATTTGCATGTAAGCTAAGAGCGTGTCATTCAACCCAGTTAGCAAGCTATTTTGTAAGCCATTACATTATTTCGTTACTTTCGGACTATTAAACTCAAAAGCCTCAAAAATGAATCGGTTTTTCAAATCATATATAAGTCTATTGTTGTTGCTTTTACTTGTATTTTCATGTACCTCGCCCGCAAGGCGGACCATCACCGGACTCAATGCGCTTCTGCTTACTGCACATCAACAGTCTGCGCCTGATGATCGTATTGAACTGTGGGATGTAAGTGTTCATTCAGATAGTGGCCACTTCCAACTTATTGGGAACCTGACCAGTCGGGAAGCTTTTGATGCGCTTGAAGAGGCATTAGATCAGCAATTCCCTGAGGTAGAAAATAGAATTATACTTCATTCGGAGGGTGGGGATGGACCCCTTGTGAACGCCCTGGTCAATAACTCCGTGATCCATTTGCGCAGAGAACCCAGCAGCACCAAGGAGCTTGTAACTCAGGCCCTTCTTGGTACCCCTGTCAGGATTCTGAAAACAGAAGGAGGGAAAAGCCTGATCCAGGTGCCGGACAAATATATCGGTTGGGTGAATACCGAAGAGGTGCATGCTGTGGATGAGGAGGAACTTGCTGTTTACAGGGATGCAGAAAAAGTTATTTTCGCTGCCCAGTACGGGCTATCCTACAGCGAGCCTGATGTGGAATCCATGCCTGTGACTGACCTGGTCATTGGAAACATTTTACGTAAAGTTACGGAGGAGTCAGGATTTTCCCAGGTCTTATACCCCGATGGACGCCTGGGCTGGGTGAAAAGCAGCGAGCTGGTCCCGGCCGAGGAGATATTTTTCAAATCTACCCTCAAAGAGAACCTGGTACTAACGGCCCTGAGGTTTCATGGAATCCCCTATCTCTGGGGAGGAACCTCCTCGAAAAATATCGATTGCAGCGGACTGGTCTGCAATGTCTATTTTATGAATGGAATTCTGCTTCCCAGGGATGCCGATATGCAGGCTTTAATCGGGAAGGAACTTAGCACATCCATGGCCCCGGACGGACTGGAGGCAGGGGATCTGCTTTTCTTTGGCAGGAAGGCTACGGAAGATGAGGAGGAGAATGTAAGCCATGTGGCCATGTATATTGGAGAGGGTGAGTATATCCACTCTGCAGGCTACCGGGAGCGGGTCAGCATTAACAGCATGGACAGCACCAAAAATAATTTTATTGAGAGATACCCAGAAATATTTGTCAGGGCTGTCCGGATACTGGGTGAGGAATATAACGGATTCCGACCCATAGCAGAGAATGCATTTTACAAAGAGATAATCAGTAGCACAGAATGAAAAACGGGAGAAGGAATTTTTTAAAAGGTCTGGGAGCGGCTTCCCTGGCTACGACACTGCCTCTGGCAGCCTGCACCACCAAAGATGGCCCGGTAGCCCCTGCCGTCATTGGTAATGGAAAGATGAAACTCAGCTTCAGGCCCTACGAATTGCAGTTAAATCACACCTTTACGGTGGCAGGTAACTCCAGGAATACCACCCCTGTGGTTCTCACCGAAATCCAATACGAAGGCATGACCGGGTACGG
>QMPQ01000382.1 GCA_003648635.1 Bacteroidota bacterium
GGAACTAAAAAACATAATTCACAGTAGAAAATTTATTTATACAATTTCGCCAAGTTTATTCCCGCGACCAGGCTACTGGGAAAGTAATATTAAAGTTTTAGGACATCAGGAATTAAAGAGAAAAACAGATTGGAAACCCGAAAAAAAACTAACAGAATTCATAGAAAATCATGAAAAAATATTGTTTATCACATTCGGCTCAATGCCTAATCCTGAACCTAAACAAAAAACTAAAATAATTCTTGAAATTCTTGAACGAAATAAGATACCGGCCATAATAAATACAGCCTCTGGTGGCTTAGTTAAACCCGATAAATTCAATTCAGAATTGATTTATTATGTGTCGCAAATTTCTTATGATTGGATTTTTCCGAAAATGTATGCTGTAATTCAACACGGAGGTGCTGGAACCACACATTTAGCAATAAAATATGGTTGTGCAGTAATGATAATTCCGCATTTTATGGACCAGTTTGTTTGGGATAAAATTATTTCTGATTTGGGAGTTGGACCAAAAGGTGTCAAAATAAGTAGAATAACCAATAAAAATCTCGAACCAAAAATTTTAAAATTACTTAATAATAGAGGTTTCAAAGAGAAGAGTGCAAAAATTGGTAATCAAATGAGAAAAGAAGTTTTTAAAGATGAATTATATGAGACAATAATTGAATAACTGGCTACAATAAAACCTATAGCGCATTAAAACGCATCTTATGCTACCCGGTTTGCGACCTAAGTTCCATTTCTAATTTTATTTGATATTGGTGTTCCTGAATTTCAGCGGCCTCAATTCAACATTCGTATAAGATTTGATTTTGAAAAAATGTTCCAGACAAATATACGATCTGGTGCCATTCTGTTTTCGATACCTCCTCCCCTTCCTTATTCCGGTAAAATTCATTGGTTGCCAGTGGAAAGTTAGCCACAAAGGCCTCCCCTTCCCTTTCGGATATCCTGGGCACTTCACCCACATTTCCGACGAGGGTTACTCTGTTAACTCCGTATTTCATAATTGCTTAAGATTTGGTTACAAGGGTTAATGTGACAAGGGGGTGGGGATATTGGTCAACTTAGCCTCTGATCTTGATTATCTTCCTTGTGGTTACAAAGTCCTTTGACCTGACAGTGATGAGATAGACTAAGAGGTAAAAAATAATACTATCTTTAAATCACTAATCGATCACCAAAAGAGTTGTGCATATTAGTCCGAATACAGTGTACACTTTGCCCGAAATACTCATTCAGAGGCCCTTTGGGCAATTTAGATACTAAATTTGCTCACATATATAGGTTGTTCGCATGGATCCCATCCTGATCATTTTAATTGGTACTGCAGTAGTCCTTTTTGCCATTATTGTATTAAAACTGCATGCAGTGGTATCCCTGTTGCTGGCTGCGATGGTAACCGGGTTGCTGACTTCACCTGAGCATATCTTTGAATATGCTGTTCACAGTGGGATGTCTGACCAGGAAGCACTCTCACTCTCGGGCACAGCAATAGGCAAGCGTCTGACAATGGCATTTGGCAATACCAGCGGTAAGATTGGCATTCTGATCGCCCTGGCTTCCATTATTGGCACCTCCCTAATGCGAAGCGGTGCCGCTGAGCGAATTGTACGTGGACTCTTGGGATTATTTGGCAAAAAGAATACATCCCTGGCCTTTTTAACTGGCAGTTTTACACTGGCCATTCCGGTATTCTTCGATACGGTCTTCTACCTAATGATCCCCCTGGTAAAATCAATTAGTGTGAGAAACCCTAAGAAATTCAGCCTTCTCCTTATGACGGTTATTGCAGGAGGAGTAATGGCTCATTCACTGGTTCCGCCAACCCCAGGCCCCCTGTTTGTGGCTGAAGAGATGGGAATCGACCTGGGCATCATGATGATTGGGGGATTGACGGTAGGCCTGGTTACAGCAGCAAGTGGCTACCTCTATGCACTCTGGGCGAACCGGAAGTGGAGTTTACCCATGCGCGACACTCCCGATATTAGTATTGAGGACCTGAAACAATTATCCGGGAAAGAGACCAAAGAGTTACCCGGATTATTCGTATCTCTTTTGCCTGTGCTGCTTCCGATCCTTTTGATCACGGGTAATACATTTTCAAAAATGTTTGCCGGCGGAACCCGGCTTTCAAACATATTCACTATCATTGGAGATTCCAATATTGCCCTTGCCATTTCTGCAGCCATTGCCATAATCTTGCTCTGGACAAGGTTAAAAGAGGTCAGAATATTTAAGAAATATATTACCGAGTCCCTCATGGGCGCCGGAATGATTATCCTGATTACCTCTTCCGGTGGAGCTTTCGGACAGATGCTTCAGCAGACCGGAATTGGAATAAGGATCGAAATTCTGGCCGCTAATTATCAAATGGCCTTGCTGCCAATGGCCTTCTTCATCACGGCAGCTGTGAGAACGGCTCAGGGTTCAGCAACAATCGCCATGGTGACGGCTATTGGGGTGATGAGTGGGCTGGCCGGCAGCGGGCTTCATTTTCACCCCGTATACCTGGCCCTGGCTATTGGTTGCGGCTCGAAAATATTTGCATGGATGAACGACAGTGCCTTCTGGATTATTACTAAGATGAGCGGCTTGGAAGAGAAGGAGACCATCCGTCATTTTTCAATTCTGTTGATGGTCATGGGCTTTTCAGGCCTGATTGCTGTAATGATCCTTTCGAGGATCTTCCCACTTATATAAAAGTTGATGCCACAAAACCATTCGATAATAAAAATAGACGGAGAAGATAATGTCGGGA
>QMPQ01000383.1 GCA_003648635.1 Bacteroidota bacterium
CATCCCAGGCATGCAGACTTCTAAATTCGGTATCTTCACAATCCGGAACGCTCACATCACCCCAGTTTGTTCCTCCATCCAGGGTCAATAATACCTGGCCCTGACTCCCCGATACCCAGACGATATAAGCATCGACCGCACAAATGGCCCGAAGAGAACTGCTCCCTGGTATATTCAATTCAATAAACTTAAAACTGTACTTACGCTCTGTGCAGCCGGAGAATATCAGAATTACAACTAGTGCTAGAGTGATTTTATTCATAAAGGGATCTTTTAATATATGCACTTCCTGGCCTCGTCGGCGAAGGCCTCTATCAGTTTGAGATCAGCTTCAAAGAAGTGGTCGGAAGGGCAGAGGATGTAGCCTCCTCCCGGACCAGCTTCCTGGAAGCAGCGTCTGACTTCTTCGCGTGTCTCCTCCTCTGTACATCCGGTGAAGAAATGAAACTGGTCGAAGCCGCCTATCATACAGACTTTATCTCCTATTCGTCTTTTTGCTTCTGAAAGGATGGCATCACCTCCCATGCCTGATGGGGTAAAGGTTTCCATAGCATCGGGCTTCATGGCGGCTATATTCTCCAGAATGGGCATCATTCCTCCGCAGGTGTGGTATGCGATTCGTTGTCCGGCTTCATGAGCAGAGGCAATCAGTACTGAATCGTAAGGGGCTACAAATTCATCAAAGATATCGGGCGAAATCACTGTGGTGGAAGCATCTCCTCCACCAAGCTCTATCAGATCATACTGAGCACCTGCCAGAGAATCGACATATACCTTTTTCCGGTCACGAAGCACTTCCAGAAAGGCATGCACCCATTGAGGATCTTCCATGGATGCCATGATAAGATCGGTGGAGCCGTAAAGACAGGAAAAATCCTGCCAGCACCCAGGTTGTCCGAATCCATCAAAACAGGCAATGTGTCCACGCACCAATCCACTGTCTCCGTACTGGTCAGCAGCATCATTTACAGCCTCCACATCACATTTGGGATGGGTCATATATCTGGCAATTATATCAATGTCGCTCTTCTCCTTGATTAAATGCTCTGCTACCCAGGTGGTATGCTTATCCGATTGTAGCACCATGGAGAGGGCCTTTTTTGGCGTAATGATGCTGAAGCGGGAAGTGTCGTAGTCTTTATTATCAAGCTTCTCCACCTTAAACCGCCAGCTATCAGAACTGACCCGTCTGGCTTCCAGAAATCCCAGTTCTGTATGACCGGGATCATAGTAGTCCCCTGTAGATTCATTGGCTGCATAGGCAATGATCCAACGGATGGGATCCAGACCAAAAATGTCAAAGAATTTCTGGTTCGATTTTCCTTCCATATGGCTATCAAGGAAGGAGGGCATCACATGGTGAGTTGTCACAGGTAGCCGGTCCGGACATTCACCCCGCAGGGCCGTAAGCATACGTTCTTTAGAAGTCATTATAGTGAATCAGGATTTGTATCGGCAGCACCAAGCTGTTTAATAATCTCGCTTCGCTGCACTTGCCAGAGTTTGATTAGCTCATCCAGCTTTTCCGGCTTTTCTGCTGCCAGATTCTTGGTTTCGCCCCGGTCCTGTGACAAATCATAAAGTTCCCACTGGCCATCTTCTTCGATGGTGGTGATTTTCCATGGTCCATCTCTGAGGGCTTTCTTTTGCTCATGGTGGAAGAAGAGGGGAGGTCTTTCCATTTGCTTGTCCTCATTAAGTAGGGGTACAAGACTCTGACCAGGGGCATCAGCTCTGCCTTCTAATTCGCTGGGATCACCCCCGGCAAGTTCAAGAATGGTTGGAGCGATATCGATGATATGGGCCGGCGTGTTTCTAAAAACATTGCCCTTATGGATGCCTTCAGGCCAGTGAATGACCATGGGAGTAGCAATACCACCTTCGTGTACCCAGGTTTTATGCAGGCGAAAAGGAGTGTTGGAAGCAGAGGACCAGCCGGGCCCCAGGCAAAGATAGGTATCGGCAGAACCGGGCTCTGCGCCTATGGTATGCTTATCGGCCCGGTTCATGATTTCGGTACTGGCACCATTGTCTGAGCAAAAAAAGATAATGGTATTCTCGAAATATCCCAGCTCCTTCAGGGAATTTATATAACGTCCGATCTCCCGGTCCATTCGACTTACCATGGCTGCATGAATGGCCATTTTTGTGGCCTGAAGATCTTTCTGTTCTTCAGTTAAATCGTTCCAGGGGATTGCACGTCCGATGTCAGCCGAATCGATCTGTGTAATCAGCTCCTCAGGACTTAGGTTCCAGGGTGCATAGCGCTCCGGTTCCAGGGGATTCACCTCATGCACATCAAATCCAAGTTCTTTCCTGTTTTCAGTCCGGAGCTTCCGGATCTCATCCCAGCCCACCAGAAATTTCTCACGGTACATATCAATGTCTTCCTGCAGGGCCTGCAGCGGGAAGTGTGGGGCAATAAAAGCGATATACTCGAAAAAGGGCTCATTCCCACCTTTTTGCTTATGTTCTTCCAGATACTTAATGGCATGATCCACAATGGCTACGGATGCCTCATAGCCGGAGCCCCCCTCAGGAACAGGAATTTCCTCACCATCTTCCCAGAGGTGATGAGGACGCAGATGCCTGCCATCCTCAGTATGGTAGGATCGGTCAAATCCAACTTCAACATGAGTCATCTGGCTTTGTTCCGGGACCTTCCTAACAATGTGCCATTTGCCCGAATGGTAGGTACTGTAGCCATGGTCTTTCAGGACAGCCGGGAACCAGGTTGTATTGACCGGCAGAACAGATGCA
>QMPQ01000384.1 GCA_003648635.1 Bacteroidota bacterium
AGTTTCTGCATGTAGATAGCCTGTCCCTAAGAAGTCATGAGAAACATATGCTTGCTGATGGCACCATTGCTTCCGGGGGAGATCAGGAGTTTAAGCTTGATTTCAGGAACCTGAACCTTGATGGAATGGCAGGTTTGATTGGAGTAAATACAGAACTGCAGGGAAATATGACAGGTAAGTTCACTTATCGGGAAATAGATGGGAATCCTTACATATTCTCTGATATTGATGTGGATACGCTCCGCTTCAACAATCAACTTCTGGGGCCTACCACACTGAAAGCTGTCTGGAACGATTCCCGCAGAACCATTCAAATATTGCTGCAATCAAACCTGAATGATATGCCTACCATTAAAGTGGATGGCGATTTTACTCCGGCAACAAAGGGGGTGGATTTTGATATCCGGCTGAATGATTTCCAGTTACAAGCGCTTAATCCCTATGTTGAGAATTTCGTGCAGGATCTTTCCGGAACCGGCAATGTGGCCCTTACACTGGATGGGACACTTGATCAACCCAAACTAAACGGAAGTATTGGATTTAACCAGGGAGCCGCTACCCTCTCCTTCCTAAACACCCGCTATATATTCAATGAAACCATACGCATCTATAATAACAATATATACTTTGAAAACTTCACTGCTCTTGATCCCTTTGGCAACCAGGGTATTATAAACGGATCCATATCAAATAACTATTTCAGAGACTTCTATACCAATGTGATGATTGAGGCCCGAAACCTGAACTTCATGAATACCCGTTCCATACATAATGACGTGTTCTATGGAACTATATTCGCTACGGGCGATATGACCATTAGCGGTTCTGCAAGAGACATCAGTTTAATAATTGAGGCTACTACCGAGCAAAATACGGCCCTCTTTCTACCCCTGTACAATGCAAGGGAAGTGCAAAGCTCAGATTTTATCACTTTTGTGCAGGAGATTGAACTGGATGATTCAAAAGAAGCGGACAAGAAGGCACTGGGAAGTCTGAAAGTGGAGTTGGATGTCGAAATTACGGAAGACGCCATAGTTCAGTTAATCTTTGATCCCAAGGTTGGTGATATCATAGAAACAAGCGGACGAGGGGATCTTCGCATTCTCCTTGATCAGAACCAGGGATTCAGGATGTTCGGAGATGTGGAGTTGCTGAAGGGAGATTACCTGTTCACCCTCCAGAATGTGATCAATAAACGATTTGAGATTGAACCGGGAGGAAAGATCCTCTTTAATGGTTCCCCAACCAATTCCACCATAGACCTGGCAGCCATCTATGGAACCAGGGTATCGCCATACAACCTCTATCCGGGAGACCCCAGCGAGCATCAAAATGAAGAAAAACTCAAAAAGCGCATTCCCATAGAGTGTCATCTGAATCTTCTGGGTGAGCTGCAATCCCCCTCCATTGTGGCAGGAATAGAGATGCCAACGGCAGATCCGGAGACTAAGAGCTACCTCGAGAATGCAACCAGTACAGAAGATGAGCTAATGAAACAGTTCCTTTCCTTGCTTATTATTAATAATTTCTACAGTGTATCGGGTTACGGAACCCAGAATATGGGTACCATGAACTCTTCCTTTGCTGGAGTGACCGCAAGTGAGCTACTTTCCAACCAGCTAAGTAACTGGCTTTCCCAGATCAGTGATGACTTCGACATTGGTTTCACCTACAGGCCGGGCGACCAGGTTAGCAGCCAGGAGCTGGAGGTGGCACTTTCTACCCAGCTCCTGAACGACCGGATGATCATAAGTGGAAACCTGGATGTGGGTGGACAGGAAACCAATCCTTCCAGCGGCCAGGAGGGGAATCCATATATCATGGGAGATTTTGAAGTGGAATACAAAGTAACCGATAATGTGAGTGTGCTTGCTTTTAATCGCTCACGGGATGAGTTGATTGCAATGACTGCTCCCTACAAACAGGGAGTGGGTGTATCCTATCGCGAGGAGTTCGACAATCTGAATCAACTGATGGCCCGATACAAAGAGGGCCTTAGCAATCGGAAAAAGAGAAAGAAAAAGTCTAAGAAGTCAGATTCTGAAGAGTAAACTTTTCTATCTTTGCGGCTTACGATTTCCAAATCCTAACTAAATTTTTAGATCATGTTTATTGTAATGGTAGTAGTTTTTGTTCTGGGGTACCTTGCCATCGCCCTCGAACACCCGCTTCGTGTTGATAAGGCCGTTCCTGCTTTAGCAATAGGTTCCTTAATGTGGGTTCTCTATATTTTTGGCGCTTATGATATTTTCACGGCCGGACTGAGTGAAGCGTGGAACTCCTATTCTCACGGGGGTGAGGCACATGGCGAACAGGGTATTCAAGCCATGCGGCACTTCATAGTGGACAAAGAGATTATCCATCACCTGGGTGAGATTTCAGAGATTCTCTTTTTCCTCCTTGGAGCCATGACCATCGTGGAAGTTATTGATAAACATGACGGTTTCAAGATTATTACCGACAAGATCAAGACCACCAAAAAAGTAAAGCTGTTGTGGATTCTCAGTTTCCTTACCTTTTTTATGTCTGCCGCACTGGACAACCTTACCACGACTATTGTCATGGTTGCCCTGCTCAGAAAACTGATTTCCGATAAAGAAACACGGTGGTTCTTCGCCTCCATGGTGGTGCTGGCAGCCAATGCCGGTGGCGCCTGGTCTCCCATCGGAGATGTCACAACCATTATGCTGTGGATCGGTGGGCAGGTTACCACAGTAAGCATTATTACCCGGGTTATCGTC
>QMPQ01000385.1 GCA_003648635.1 Bacteroidota bacterium
AATTATTGAAAAACTACTGTTTTCTTTCCATTTACAAGGATCCTGTGCTCGGCATGAAGATTAACTGCCCTGGCAAGCACGATACGCTCCAGGTCCCGACCACTGCGAACAAGATCATTCACGCTGTCTCGGTGGGAAATTCGGATGATATCCTGTTCAATAATGGGGCCTTCATCAAGGTCTTCGGTAACATAGTGACTCGTTGCCCCGATAATCTTCACACCCCGTTCATAAGCCTGTTTATAAGGATTGCCTCCCATGAAAGCAGGTAAAAAGGAATGATGAATGTTGATGAGGCGGTTGGGATAATGATCTACGAAGGATTTGCTTAATACTTGCATGTATCTTGCCAGAACAATGGCATCTATGTTGGTTTCATTCAGTAGCTTCAGTTCAGCCTGTTCCTGTATATCCTTGTTTTCTTTGGTAATTGGAAACACATGGTAAGGTATCTGATGATACGCTGCCATAGGTTGTAGATCGTGATGGTTGGAGATGATTAGGGGGATCTCATAAGCACTTTCTGGTAGACGCTGCCTCCAGAGCAACTCCTGCAAACAGTGTTCATATTTAGATACCATGACTGCAATGCGCAGCTTCCTGCCAGTATACCGGATACTCCAGTTGGCATTAAATTTTTTACCAACGGGATTAAAAGCACCATCCAGTTCATTTCCAGGTATATCAAAACCGTTCATATCCCATACTACCCTTAGAAAGAAAGTCTTATCAAAGGAGTCTACATGTTCATGAAGTGAGATAATATTGCCCCCGTATTGGGCAATAAATCCTGAAATCATAGATACCAGTCCCTTTTGATCAGGACAAGAGAATATTAGGATTGCCCTGGTAGGTGAATTTATCTGCACAGCTCATGTTTTAGATACGTGTAAAAATAAGCGAAATATTGATAGCTCTTCAGAAGGGAGATGGAGAAAATGACCAATCTTTAATGAATTTGAGGATGGGTACTTAATTTGTATTCGGCCAGCGATGCTTGTTCATCCTTAATCTTCGTTCCCGGTTGGGTGGCACTCCAGGCATGCCATACTGTTATATTCATAATCGTTTTCATCTGAATGTTTATCATCCATATCCGAGCGGTTGTGCTCGTGGCAATCAATGCAGGAAAACAGTGCATAATTGCCAGGATTGCTGTGACAATCGGTACAACTGGCCCATTCATTATTATGCTGCCCTGAGTATATAGGGAAAAACTGAGCATCGTGGACTTTGAACTCAGCTGGCTTCCATCCCGGCACGGTCGTGTGACATTCCATACAGTCAGTAGATAAAGCTGCTGTGATATGGCTGGGATTGGTGGTAGTATTATAATCGTTTTCGTGACAGGAGAAACATTCGGTTGAAATGTTAGAATAATTCCCGGCATCATGACAACTATTGCAATCAGAAGTCGCATGCCCCTGAGTAAGGGGAAAGAAAGCGTGGTTATAACCCGCTCCCGTCCAGGTAAAGGCAGTCATGGTATGACAGACGATGCATTCCGTTGAGTAATTCTCTTGAACATGGTTTGGATTGGCGGCCGAGTGGTAATCCTGTATGTGACAATCAACACATTCCACACCAAGAGGTTCAAAATGAAGCATGGACGCCGATGGATGGCAATCCAGACAATTTGCCATGAAGTGTGGGCCCTGGAGAGGGAAACGACTTTGCCTGTGAATATCTGTAATGTTTTCCACGATCCAGGATGTTGGTGTGTGGCACCTGGCGCAATCCATTCCTACCGTTTGGTCGTGCATGTCGGTATGACAAGTGAAGCAGTCTGCTTCTGCCTTTGAAAAAACAAGCGTCGGATGACACATTTTGCAATTTATTGAGGTATGCTGCCCCTCAAGGGGAAGTTTGGTGGTATTATGGTCGAAAGAATAAATCTCCCGGTCCAATTCCCAGCCTTTCGGACTGTGGCAATCACTGCAGCTTATAATCAAATCTTTCCCATGGGGCGAATCCTGGATCTGGCCTGCCATAACCATGATCAGTAACGGAACAGCAATCAACATAGTTCGGATACGCATGCACTGAAATTTAAGGATATTATATTAAAACCGCTGACTAATGTTTATATAAATCCGATGATAAGGATTCTCATTTTCAAACGTGCCTTCGTAAAAGACTGAGAGCGATAACTTTCTATAAACCATCCAGGAAAGATTGACCTCACCCACTTGTTGGATTAATGCCATTTCTGTATTTTGATAGAGGTAATCCACATACCGGTATTTGATTCCCCCGCTTAACTTATTCGATAGGATACTCCGGGATATTCCAAGTCCATATACAATCCCATTCAGGTAGTTTGTTTCAATCCATGTTGCAGAGGCCGTCATAGAGGCACCAATTCCAGGGACCTTGCTATAGGTAATTGCTCCATTCAGGTTTTTAGTGGGTCGGGGATCATCCTTTCGAAACCTGTAACCGGCGTGTACGTTCATAAACAGGTATTTAGCGGGATGGTAATTAATCCGAAAACGCCATCCCTGCAAGGTTTCGGTTTCCAGCAAACGCTCCAGAAAATCCTTGTAAGTTTCATAATAGATGATGTTGTTTCGGGCACTGTAGGATAATCCCACTGTGAGGGGAGGGATGATCCTGTATCTTAAGGACAAATAGGTATTGGTAAGGTCAAAGGTGGTTTCCTGGGCACTATCGACTCTACTGTATAGGTCCACCTCTGCCGATCCAAAGAAAAACAGGTTTTTTGCGA
>QMPQ01000386.1 GCA_003648635.1 Bacteroidota bacterium
CAACAATTCTGCTCATCTCCGGAAGTGCCGAGCAAAGTACCGGCACTCTGCATTGTATATAGTCAAATATTTTGTTGGGCAGTGAACAACGATAATTCAGTCCCAGGTCCTCCTCCAGCGATATCCCCAGGTCGGCCTTCAAGGTAAACGCTCTTAGTTCCTCTGGCAACATCCTTCCCCTGAATTCTACCCGATCACCAAGATTCTTAAGCGCCACTCTTTTCTTTAGCTCATCCTCAATATCACCCGTTCCCACCACAAGGAGTCGAACATTATGAAGATGGTGCATGGCATCTATCATTAACTCCAGGCCCCTTCCCACATTCAGGGCACCCTGGTAAATGATCATCTGCCTCGCAGCCGGATCTTCTTCCCGGGGAGTGTATTCAAGTTTTTCCGGGACATTTCTGACCACCTTGAAACGCGTACCATAGAGCCTTCGGTAGATGGTTGAGATGGAATAATTTACGGTAACTGCATGCCGGAGTTTTGGTACTAACCTGTTCTCGATCCATTTCCAGACAGATTGAACAGCTTTCCTGTGTATCAGTTCAGGCACCTGGGTAAAGAGTTCATGGCTATCATAGATCAAAGGCACTCCCCTGATCCTGCTTGCCATAAAATTGGCCGGCAAGGTATCCAGGTCGTTGGAGATCATCAATGCCGGTTTTTTGGCAAATAGCAAGGTGGTCAACAAGCGCAGGTTAAAACAGGCATAAAACAGGGGACCACAGGTAAAGAGCATCCTGTAACGTCGAGACTTATAAGGCTTGTTCTTCAGGTCCGGGCTCTTTTTCAATCTCCGTCCTATGCAGGTCACTTCAAATTTCTGTTCTGAAAGCAACTTTGCTACCCGTCCGACACGTTGATCAGTTGCCAGGTCATTAATAACCGATATGTAGGCTCGTTTCAAGATTGATTATAAGATTCTTAAAGATAGGAAAAGCAGTCATGGTAAAGGACCAAATCATTGCTATATTTACCATAATGATTGATATACACCACAAGCATCCTCTAAAGGACTTGAACAGTTTTAGCCTGGATACCAGAGCTTCCTCTTATGCAAAACCAGAAAATTTGCAGGCCCTTTGCGAAGTCCTGGCTTATCCAGACCACAAGGAAATGCCCCTTCTGGTTCTGGGTGAGGGCAGCAACATTCTGTTCAGGGAGGATTTCGACGGACTGGTCTTACAACCCGGTATGAAGGGGATCGAAGTGGTGGAAGAGAAGGGAAATGAACTGGTGGTAAAAGTGGGAGCCTCAGAAAACTGGGACAGCTGGGTTGCCCATGCCATTGAAAAGGGTTGGTATGGTTTGGAGAACCTGAGCCTGATTCCAGGATCGGTGGGTTCAGCACCGGTTCAGAATATTGGTGCCTACGGAGTAGAACTCAAGGACCGCTTTGAATGGGTGGAAGCATGGGACCTGCATGAGAAGCAGCTTGTACGGCTGGACCATAAAGCATGTGCCTTTGGCTACAGAAGCAGCATATTTAAAGGGGAAGAAAAAGGGAGGTATATAATTACCCATGTGGCTTTCCGGCTGAACAGCAAACCTGATCTTCAACTTGACTATGGAATGGTGAAGAAGGAGTTTACAAAGGCAAAAGGAAGCACTCCCCAGGATCTGCGGAAGGTAATTATTGCCATCAGAAGTGCAAAATTACCTGACCCTGAGCAATATGGAAATGCTGGCAGTTTCTTCAAAAATCCTCTTGTGGACCGAACCATCTTTAGCTGTATCCGGGTTGAATACCCCGATGTTCCCTTCTACCCCGATGCTGGTAACCAGATGAAGATTCCTGCAGCATGGCTCATTGAAAAATCCGGATGGAAAGGGAAAAGGATCGGCAATGTTGGAACCTGGCCTTCACAGCCCCTGGTGCTTGTCAACTATGACGGAGCCACCGGCCAGGAGATTTATGACTTTTCACAAAAGATCCTGGAGGATGTCGATCGTATATTTGGAGTTATTCTCGAACGGGAAGTAAATGTAATTTAATTACTTATAGATTCTTTTCTTGTTCAATTCTCTTTGATATGCTCTTGCATTTTTCAGATGCTGATCGTAGTCACGTGCAAAAGCGTGGTAGCCACTGAAGTCAGCTTTGGCGCACATATAAAGATAACGGTGCTTTTCAGAATTAAGCACGCCATCGATGGCCGAAACAGAAGGAATGGAGATAGGTCCCGGAGGGAGTCCCCTGAACTTATAGGTATTGTAAGGCGAGTCGATCTTTTTGTCCTCGTTCAGAATCCTCTGCCTGGAAAAATCGCCCAGTGCAAATTTCAGGGTGGGATCGGCCTGAAGGGGGATTCCCTGTTCCAGGCGGTTTAAATATAATCCAGCCACCCGGCTGTTCTCATCATTATAAAGCGTCTCTTCATCCACAATAGAAGCCAGGGTAACCACCTCCGCATGGGTCATTTCCAGCTTCTTTGCTTTGCGATCCCGCTCACCGTCCCAGAACTTCTCATATTCCTGTTCCATGCGATCCGTAAATTGTTCTGGCGTAGTGGTCCAGAAAAACTCGTAGGTCTCCGGGATAAACATGGAGCTAAAAGTGGCAGCATCAAAGCCATACTTTGCGGGCAGCTCCTTAGCAGTTAAATAGCTTGCAAAATCAGCGGAATCTGCTTCCAGGTAAGGTGTTACCTTTCCTGCAAGAAAGTCCAGCGAACGCACATTGTTAAATACCACCATCACAGGATCCTGGTTGCCTGAAC
>QMPQ01000387.1 GCA_003648635.1 Bacteroidota bacterium
CGCCCACACCCAGGAGCTTCAGGATTTGGGCCACATGCTCCGAGCCTTTCATATTGGGACCACTTTTCATTATCCCGGTGGCAGTTCCCGGTACCGGGCATTCCAGATTCCCAATATTCAGGTCACTCTTTTTCAGCACCGGCAGGATGCCAGATGTACTGAAATCCTTGAGCACCTCCTGGTGGTTTTGGTCCCGTAGGTCCGCTGATAGTAGGCAAATATCGCCCAGAAACCCGATCTTCATATGTGTAGAATTTTTTTTAAATGAGGATTACGGATCAAATATACAAAGACAGCTCAGAATGGCCGGCTACACTCGTGTAAAAAGGGCTTTGATTGGTGGAATCTTTGGAGGGAATTCACACTGTTGATGGTGAAAATATCTATCTTAGAGTGAAAATCAGTGTTGAAAATCCACTATAGCGTGGAGCATGAATTATCAGGAAAAAAAAGCTTATGAAAATACGTGACTTTATAAAAAGAAGTAAGTACCTGGTGTACTACTTCAAGAAAATGGACTGGCCTAAATATAAGTTGTTTTTCAGCTACGCCCGAAAGCAAACAGGCAGGGGTTTCATAAGCCTGTTCTGCGACAATATCAGGTCCATGTATAAGTATAATATCGGGGTGATCGATTACTTCCTGTTCAGGTTTTTTGAAAAGGACCCGGCCGAACGCGCCAGGTGGGTGGGCACCGGATATAAATATGAGTATGACCTGGTAATGAATCCCAAAAGTACCAGGGACGTATTAGAGAATAAGATTAAGTTCTATGAGGCCTATGAAGCTTTTGTTCTCCACGCTGTATGCACACTGGATGATATTCAGAATCGCACAGAGAAAGCCAGGATCATACTGGAGAACCCAAGCGGAAAGATCGTGGTTAAGGATTCCCTGGGACAATGCGGCTGGGATGTGGAGATTATTAATAGTGCGGATTATGACCACGAGTCTTTATTCAAATACATGAAATCCAAGGGTTTTGACCTGGCGGAAGAATTTATTGTCCAGCATCCGGATATAAACCGTTTGTCTGATTCAGGAGTAAATACGGTACGGATTATCTCTCAGGTAAATAAGGACAATGAGGTAGAGATCCTGGGTGCCCGGATGCGTATCAGCGTGAATACCTGGGTAGATAATCTGGCCTCCGGGAACATTGCAACATCGGTGGACCTGGAGACGGGCAAGCTCAATGGACTTGGGATTTATAGTGATATAACCAAGGACCGGGTAAGCGCGCATCCCGTATCCGGTATTGTACTGGATGCATACCAGATTCCTTTATGGGAAGAAAGCCTGGACCTGGTGAAGCGGGCAGCCCTTCACCGGCCTGAAAATCGTGCAGTCGGATGGGATGTGGTGTTGACCGAAAAAGGACCGGAATTACTGGAAGGGAACCACAACTGGTGCAAGATCCTGTGGCAGATTCCCATTGATACAGGCTTGAAGCATGTCCTGGAAAAACACCTGGCTGAATTGCCCCATCGTATATAGCAAACAGAGTTTATATGTACAGATATTTCAAACGATGGCTTGACTTAGCATCCGCCTTTATGGCTATTATTTTGCTGGCTCCGGTTCTGATTCTGTTGATGATCCTTATCCGAATAAAGTTGGGAGGCCCTGTGTTTTTTACCCAGAATCGGCCTGGATTAGGGGCTAAGGTATTTAAAATGGTAAAATTCAGGTCCATGACCAACGAACGGGATGAGAAGGGTGAGTTACTGCCCGACCAGATGAGGATTACCACTCTGGGACGTTTTCTGCGCAGGACCAGTCTGGATGAGCTGCCTGAACTCATTAATGTACTACAGGGAGACATGTCGGTGATCGGGCCCCGGCCACTACTGGTGAAATATCTTCCCTTTTACACCAAGCGGGAGATGAAACGCCACGAGGTCAGGCCGGGTATCACAGGCTGGGCACAGGTAAACGGACGGAATTTGCTGAACTGGGACAAGCGCCTGGAGTTGGATGCGGAATATGTGGAAACCATGAGTCTTGGACTGGATATCAGGATACTGCTCAGGACCATCAGAGATGTCCTTCGTCAGAGCGATGTGCTGGAGGTATCCAGCGAGACGGTCCCTGATTTTGATGATTACCGGAAGCAAACGCAAAGTCGGACCCATGAGAATTGATCTTATTTCCGCTTCCAGGATGCCCACGGGCCAGGCACTGCATATAGTCAGAGATGATCTCTATCCCTTATTTTATGGCGGAAATAAAGCAAGAAAAATGATCCATCTAAACACGGAAATTGAAGAGGGTGGTTTCGATGCGGTGGTAAGTACCGGGGGGATCCAGTCCAATCATTGCCGTGTAGTCGCACTGGCCTGTGCAGAAAGGGGATGGACATGTAAACTTGTATTACACGGGTCCCGGGAACAATTCTTTGCAGAAAAGGGGAACGCTCTATTGATCAGAAGGAGCGGTGCTCTTGTTGAATTTGTTGAGGGGACTGAGATCGCAGCGGCCATGGATCGCTCCATGCAGGAATTGAAAGCAGAGGGGAAGCGGCCCTATTACCTCTATGGAGGAGGACATAATCGTGCAGGGGTACTGGCTTACAGGGATGCCATGCAGGAATTTAAGAAAGCGTGGTCCCCCGATTCTGCGCCTAAGCATGTTTTTCTTGCTTCCGGAACAGGTTCTACCCAGGCGGGTCTGCTGGCCGGAAGTCGAATGCTGGGATGGACTTCCACCCATATCCGGGGAATTTC
>QMPQ01000388.1 GCA_003648635.1 Bacteroidota bacterium
CAGGTATTCCAGACCCTTCAGAATGCTATCTATGAATTTATGAATAACCGGGTCTGGACCAACCATGTGTACGCCATGGAGGAGCGGATCGAATGCAACATGATGTTCAATATTACTGAACAGTTGTCGGCCGATGATTTCAAGGGAACTCTCACCATTCAAGTTAGTCGACCGGTATTCAGTACCAATTATAATACGACCACCCTGAATTTTGTGGACAATGACATTCGTTTCAAGTATGTGGAGTTTTCTCCCCTGGAATTCAATCTGAATTCTCATATTTCCAACCTTACATCCATACTGGCCTTTTATTCATACTTTGTTCTTGGGATTGATTATGATACGTTTTCCCTGATGGGAGGCAGTCAATACTTTAACAATGCAGAACAGGTAGTTCTGAATGCGCAGAATGCCGCTGAATCGGGATGGAAACCCATGGATAATACGTCACATAAAAATCGTTACTGGCTTATAAAGGACATGATAGATATCGACTATGAAGGAGTCAGGGTATTCAATTACAACTACCACAGGCTCGGTTTGGATGTTATGGATGAGCAGGTGGTAGAAGGCAGGGCCGCGATTACCAACAGCCTGGAATTGCTTCAGCAGGTTTACAGGAAAAAGCCCGATCCCTATATGTACCTCTTGCGCCTGGTGTTCGATGCCAAAGTGGATGAGATCGTAAATGTCTATACAGAATCTTATCCTGAAGAACGAAACAGGGCCTATGATATCCTTACCGAGGTGGATAAGCCCAATGCCAATAAATATAAAGCCATATTGGAGTCAAGCCAGTAGCCAGCCCAAATGATTCAGTCCTTATATAT
Source organism: Bacteroidota bacterium (assembly GCA_003648635.1). Taxonomy (GTDB): domain Bacteria; phylum Bacteroidota; class Bacteroidia; order Bacteroidales. The sequence continues at coordinate 831 of QMPQ01000388.1, forward strand.
AAGAAACTACCTGCTGATTGATCATCTGGAACTTGATTTTTCCAGTGGATTTATTACCATTACCGGGGAGACCGGGGCAGGGAAGTCCATCTTAATGGGAGCCCTTTCCCTGATTCTGGGGCAACGGGTCGATACATCGGTATTGAAATTGAAGGATGCCAAATGTATTGTGGAAGGGACATTCAAGCCAGGGGATCGGGTAAGAGCGATTTTTGAGGTCAACGATCTCGATTTTGAACAGCCTACAACCTTGCGAAGGGAGATAGCCCCCGGAGGGAAATCCCGCGCATTTATCAATGATACACCGGTGAATCTTCCGCTGCTGAAGGAGGTGGGTAAGCTCCTGGTGGATATCCACTCACAGCATCAGAACCTGAGGCTGAATGACCACCTTTATCAAATGGAGGTGATTACTCATATGGCAGGAGTGGAAAAAGAGCTCTCCCGTTACCGCGATACTTATTCCGATTTTAAGGAAATTACGAAGGAGCTTGAAAGGCTTACGAAAGAGACGAGCGCACTGAAAGAGGAGCTTGAATATATGCAGTTTCAGTTCAATGAATTGGAGTCGGCACAACTGCTTGAGGGGGAGATGGAGGAGCTGGAAGCCGATTTGCAAAGGGCCGAACATGCCGAAGAAATCCGCTTTGCTCTATTTGAATCCTCCGGCCATCTGTCGGACGAAACCAGCGGAATTCTTGATCGCTTGCGGGCTTCTCTTTCACAGCTTCAAAAAATTGCCCGGCTCTATACTCCTTCCAGGGAGATGGCCACACGAATGGAGTCGGTCTATATTGAGCTAAAAGATATTGCTTCAGAGCTGGAGATGGAAACAGCTAAGGCTGGGTTGGAGCCTGGTGAACTGGAGAAACTCAGGGAGCGAATGGACCTGCTGTTTGGCTTAATGCAGAAGCACAGGGTACAGGAGCTGAATGAATTAATTGTACTGAGGAACCAGCTCGGTGATAAGATTGAAGACCTAAGTTTTTCAGATGAGAAGATCGGGCAACTGGAGCAGCAGCGCACTGCTCTGCAGCTTACCCTTGAACAGCAGGCAGGGCTTCTTCATAAGAAGCGAGTATCTGCTGCCAAAGTGATGCAGACCAGGGTGGAAGAGCAGTTGCAGCAGCTGGGCATTCCCAATGCCAGGTTTATGGTGGATTTGGTGAAAACAGAAAATTTCGATATCAATGGATCGGACCAGGTAAGGTTTCTATTCTCTGCCAACAAGCAATTGTCCCTTGAAGAGATATCCAGGGTGGCATCAGGTGGAGAGGTCTCCAGGCTTATGCTATGTATAAAATCGATGGTTTCGGACCGGAAAGGTATGCCAACGCTGATCTTTGATGAGATTGATGCAGGGGTAAGCGGGGAGATTGCAGATAAGGTTGGAGGTATCATGGATCATCTGGCAGAGGGGAGGCAGGTGATGGCCATTACCCATCTTCCACAGGTGGCTTCAAGGGGTGCCGAACATTTTGTGGTCTACAAGGAGGATACTGTTGATGCCACCTATACCAGGATCCGGAAACTTCAGTCCGAAGAGCGCATTACTGAGATTGCCAGGATGCTTTCCGGTGAGGAGCTTAGCGAAGAAGCCCTCTCAAATGCCCGGGTACTGCTTCGTATATAAAAAATCATCGCACAAACAGAGCTTTTAATTGTTATTAGGGCAGTAAACCAACAATACAAATAATTTCATCATGGCTTATAATTTATTAAAAGGAAAAAAAGGTATCATTTTTGGTGCCTTGAATGAACAATCGATTGCCTGGAAAGTGGCTGAAAGGGCGTATGAAGAAGGTGCTGAGATTGTATTGACCAATGCACCCATTGCTCTTAGAATGGGAACCATCAATGAGCTTGCTGAAAAGACCAATGCCCAGGTGATA
>QMPQ01000389.1 GCA_003648635.1 Bacteroidota bacterium
ACAATCCCGATGCCAGAAAATCAGCGGGCAGACGGCCGTATATCGCCACCGTTATCAATGCTCAGAACAGGGCTGGTCGGGAGATTCCCAAGGTTACCACTCTCTATCCCGGCAAGTTGCCCATCGGAGAGGATGGAACCCACTACAGCTCAGAAGGCTATATTATGCTCGGGAAGATAACGGCCACTGCGGTTGAAGAGTTTTACAAAGCAAAAAAGTAACGCCGGGCGAGGACGAACAATTTAGAACTCAAGATAAATACTGATTAAAATGGAAAAGGTATATGCAATATTATTGGTCTTTTTTCATTTGGGAATGCTCCATATCGTTTCAGGACAATCCCTTCCGGAACCGGCCAGTGTGATCCCATTGTATGAAGGTGTGGCTCCCGGGTCGGAAAATTGGGACTGGGAAGAGAATACCGCCGTGTCTTACAGTGGACTTCCCATAGTGCAGAATGTGGTCAAGCCGGTCCTGATGTACTATCCGCCCGATCCAGGTACAGATGTAGGAACTGCCATGGTAATAGCCCCCGGCGGAGGGTTTCAAAACCTGATGATGAGCTACGAAGGGGTGGATATTGCCAGGTACCTGAATAAGATTGGTGTACATGCTTATGTGCTCAAATACAGACTGTTCCACCAGGAAGACAGGACGAAGCAGGATGGACAGAATGTTCGGAAGCTGGCAGTCGAGGACGGGCAGCAGGCTGTTCGCCTGGTGCGGCGAGGTGCGAAGGAAATGGGGATCGAACAGGATCGGATCGGGATGATTGGTTTCTCGGCCGGAGGAGGTGTAACCCTTGGATCGGTTATGGGACCCGCAGACGGAAGACCCGATTTTGCAGTGCCTGTTTATACAGGGGCAAATGCAAAAAAGGGCCTGCCTATTGTGGTCCCGGAAAATGCCCCTCCACTCTGCATCTTCACAGCAGCGAATGACCAGCTGATTCCATGGGAAAATTCCATGGAGCTATTTGTCGCCTGGAAGGAGGCTGATGCCCTGGCAGAGTTACATATATTTCAGGTGGGCCAGCATGGTTTCGTGGAAAAAGGGGGTGGAGCAGACCATTTTATGGACCGCGTGCAGGAGTGGATGAAGCTGAACGGGTGGTTGAACAAGGAACAATAGGATGCGATCAGAACCTTCCTGTCCTACTTAAAGATAACTTGGGGATTCTGGCGAGGGAGTTTGGTTGCATGTGCCTGTTTAAAAAGAAACTTTTTAAAACCAACATATAAATGGAAAGACTATCTATTAAAGACAAATTTACGAAAGAGGGTGTTCCCCAATTAGCAAGAGACAAGAGACTGTCCAGACGCCAGTTTACGAAGCTAGGAGCTCTGACCGGATTGGGAGGTCTTTTGGTTCCAGGGTCGATGGTACTAGCAACACCTTTGGCTGATGAACAGGACCGTATTCGATCCGGTAAGAAGTCTGATTTGATCATCACCAACGCAGAACAGTTTGTGGTAAATGTGCAAGACGAAGGCGAAGAGATACGGCGTGGTGAAGTCCGTCGGCATTTTGTTTATAAAATTACCACCAATTCAGGAATTACTGGCTACAGTTTCGGTCGTGGACATTCGGTCGATGATCTCCCGAACCCGCGGCAGATCATCGACCGAAAGGATCCTTTCTCAATTGATCAGTTTATTGCTGAGGGCCTTTGCCAGGTCGGCAGTTGGGAACACGCAGTTTGGGATGTGCTAGGCAAGGCCTTGAACATGCCGGTTCATCGCTTACTGGGCGGAGCGGTACGGGACAAGATCCGGGTCTACTTGACCATCGTTTGGTCGGGCAAGGAAGATCAGTCAGATGTGCTGTTTGAGCGGCAGGCTGAAGATATCAAATTTTTCCAGGATAAAGGCTTTAAAGGTGTCAAGATCCGTTGCTGGCGGCCGAAGATCATGGACGATGTGGAAGCGTTGAAAGAGATTAGACGTGCAGTTGGTCCGGACTTTCCGATCATGTTCGATCGCACAGGACAACGGGCTCCCTGGGTCTGGTCTTACGAAGAGGCACTGAAAGTGGCGCGCGGCATGGAGGAGCACGGAGCTTATTGGCTGGAAGAACCATTTGAGCGGGAAAACTATACCTCGTCCTTTCGCAAGCTGATCCCGTTGGATCAATCTCCATCCTACCAATCGATACCTCGCTCTGCGAAATTGCGTAAGGAAGTAGGACTGCGGATAACCGGTGGGGAGGGGGACAATGATACGCGCCTGTTTGCCCGGTACCTGTCTCATGATGCCTTTGATATTTTGCAGCCGGATGTGATTTTGGCCGGGGGTATCCTGGTTTGTAAGCAGATTTCTGATATGGTTCGGGCCTTTGACAACTCGGTCCGGATGGTCCCGCATGGTATTCATGGCTTGCCTTTGGCCGGTTTTCTTCATGTGGCAGCCATTTCGCCAACGACCAACTGGCAGGAGCTGGTAATGACCTCACCAGGAATGACGCCTGAAGAAACGCTTGCTCCTGGAAAACGTCTCTTGAAAAATAAAGACGTGTTCAGGATAGAGGATGGTTCTATGTCCATTCCTCAAGGGCCGGGCCTAGGCCTGGATGTTGATAAAGCCGCGCTCGAACATTATCGGGTGAGGTAGGTCTTTTGCACTGATTACCGGTCGTTAACTTGTGAATTCTCCGATGTTCTTGACCAGCGTAATTCACACCAGGGATGGCAAAGGCCCATGGAGCTGT
>QMPQ01000390.1 GCA_003648635.1 Bacteroidota bacterium
CCGGATGTGATGTTTGAAAAAATGATGCAATTTATTGAGGAGGAGAATGAGAAGCCCTTCTTCTTCTACTGGGCTTCACCCATTCCTCATGTGGCGCTTCAAGCACCTCAGCGCTGGGTGGATTACTATGTGGATAAGTTTGGGGATGAAGAACCTTATACGGGCGACAAGTCATACTTCCCAAACCGCTACCCCCATGCCACCTATGCGGCCATGATCTCTTACCTGGATGAGCGGGTAGGAGAGCTGGTTCACACGCTCAAAGAGCAGGGCTTGTATGAAAACACGCTGATTATCTTTTCCTCCGACAATGGACCAACTTTTAACGGGGGGACAGATTCACCCTGGTTTGATTCAGGGGGGCCATTCAAATCGGAAAGGGGATGGGGCAAGGCTTTCCTGCACGAAGGGGGTATCCGGGTCCCCATGATTGCAAGCTGGCCAGGTAAAATTGCACCAGGATCAGAATCAGGACACATTTCTGCTTTCTGGGACCTTTTGCCTACTCTAAGTGAAGTGGCTGGAGCTGATATTCCTGTTGATGTGGATGGAATCTCCTATTTGCCCGAACTTCTGAGTAAAGCGGAGCAGGAGCAACATCCCTATCTCTACTGGGAATTTCCATCATCGGGGGGACAACAGGCTGTGAGAATGGATATGTGGAAGGCCATCCGGAAAAGCATCCGTCAGGGAAATCTTGAAATTGAGCTCTACAACCTGTATGAGGATATTCAGGAGCTGCATAACGTGGCCAGTGACCATCCTGAGATCATTAAGCAAATGGAGCTTATTCTGGAGAGAGAACATACACCTGCCCAGTTGGAGCGCTTCAGGATGGAGGCCCTGGATGGAAGTCCTGGCCCCTAATCGTCCTAATTGAAGCTTTAGTACGGTCGGGTTTAGTGATTTGTTCTACGTTATCATTGTTCATTACCAACTGGAATATAAAAAACCACGCTATTCCCTTAATTTGGTGAAAGTCTAATAATTATGTGAGTGTGAGCAGGGTCCAAACTGCACCTGAAGCATCAATTATACCGAAAATGATCAGAGTTGGCTTGGCTTTCTTGACTAGAACCAGTCCTACAAATGCAACAAGTACCCCAAATCTTACATACACGGTTGCCCAGAATATGGGTGTCAGGTTATTCATTGCAGCTACAATGTAATAGTATGCCAATGCTCCCAAAACTACAGCCAATACCCTGATCCATTGCTCTTGGGTTTTGGGCATTTTAAATATGGGTAATATGGTGTTTGGCATAATAAGGAATCCAACCGCAACAACGATAAGATAAATTCCGAAAATGAAAATACTAAGTTCTGATGGGTTCATAGGTACCTCCTTTTTTAGTGTTCTGGGATATAGCGTGGTTTATTTTTTTGCATCCCGACTTTTACTCTCCAACACAGAACGGTGGAACTAAACGGCGCCCGCACCAAACTTGCTTTTGCGTACAGGCGAACCTGGCGTCTGCTTTAGTAATTCCTGAGTTTCCCCGCCTTTTCTGCAATTTCACTTTATGGCTATTTATTGTGCCTGTTCTCCTGGTATTACTGGTCTTCATCGGCTTTTCGAGGTTCTTTTTCGAGAAATGGAACTCCATTTGTAATCCAGTCTGCGGCCGGCTTGCCTTTCAGATAATGATCGAAGAATTGTATTGTGCGTTTGGTGAAGTCGATTCTGTTAACTCTTTTTTCAAGGCTATGTCCCTCACCAGGATAGGACAGGAGTATGATTTCCTTACCGTGCATCCGCATGGCGTTGTATACACCTATGGCATCTATCCAGGCAACGATATCGTCCGATTCTCCCTGCGTCAATAGCAGAGGAGTGCTCATGGTCGGCACATAATCTATGAAAGCTCCGGTGCGATAGGCATTATAATCATCGATGGGCAGCGTACCCATCCGGCCCTGGCCATATATTTCATATTGGTGCGCATTCTGGCCGCCGCCTGTCTTCCTGTCGGCCGAGTAGCCCCATAGGTGATGAAGGCCGCCTGGGTCCACTGCACCTGCTCCGGCTGAAACCGCCGCAAATTTCTTTGATTTGCCTGCTGTATAAATTGCCCCGGCGCCACTGAAACTGTGACCCATAAGACCAATCCGCTCAGGATCGGCATAGCCTAATTCGACGGCCTTATCTGCCGCGGCTTCCACACATTCCAGCATGTCTTCCATGGTGGATCCGATTCTGAAGTGGACGTCAGCATACATCATCATATACCCACCGCTTACCATCTCCATCAAATGAATCCATGAAGAAGGGGCGTATCTAGGCCGTTCATATTCGTTAAGATAATGGGACGATTTTTCATAAAAACCCACCACCAGGGGAAGGCGCTCACCATCCTTGCGGGAATCCGGAATGGCCAGTGCGCCCTGCAAGCGCACACCATCTTTGTTAGTATAATCAATAAGTACCATCTTTCCCCAGAGGTATTGCTCCTGTTGCGGATTTGCGTCAGTGATTCGTCTTGGGTCTGAAAACGTACCATCGCTCACATAGTAGTCTGGACACTCGACATAGGATTCCATTGAGAACATGTATTGGTCGGCATTTTTTGCCCTTACCGGCCTTTTGATGGACTTGTCCTCAAAGATCAGGGGTTCAGCCTTCTTGTTGCTAAAGGCCGCTCCGGCATCCAGGCGGTAAAAGCCGGATTTTTTCGTCCACTGGCCGTAGGCAGACAGGATCA
>QMPQ01000391.1 GCA_003648635.1 Bacteroidota bacterium
ACCAGGTCGATTCGCATTACGCCCTGGTCAAAAAGTTGCTCAAACACCTGGGTATGGGCAGCTTGGGTAACCATCAGCATACCAAGGAACAGAATAAGAGAAAATCGGTTTTTCATTGTCTTCATTTTGTAGAAATAATCATGGCAATATAAGTGCGATTCCTGACATAATATTGATATTTTAGTATGTTATTAAGGTGTCAAATCAAAAATCAATCCAATGATTGAAAGATTAATAAACTGGTACGTTGGACTGCTATCCGGAACCGGAATGTCGGATGGGATGGGGATCTTTATCGAAAATGCTACAATCATTGTAGTTACCATTCTCCTGGCTCTCCTGGCTGATTTTATTGTAAAAAGAGTTATCATCTCTTCCATTGCCGCACTAACAAAACGGACAAAGAACGACTGGGATGATGTGTTCGTAAAGCAAAAAGTATTTAACCGCCTGGCTCACCTTGCTCCTGCCCTGATTGTTTACTATTCACTACAATATATATTTGAGGCTGAAAAACTGGTCGATTTCCTGGGGAATCTGACCCAGACCTATATGATCCTGGTGGTGCTCATGGTAATCGATTCGGTATTGAATGCCATGCACGAAATTTATATGAAGCTTCCCATCTCCCAGGGCAGAAACATTAAAGGTTATATCCAGGTAGTCAAGATCATCTTCTATACTATGGGCATTATCCTGATTATTTCAGTCTACAGTGGTGAAACACCCAAGGCACTGATGGCTGGAGTGGGTGCCATGGCTGCAGTCCTGATGCTGGTCTTTAAGGACACCATCCTGGGTTTTGTGGCCAGTATCCAGCTTTCGGCTAATAAAATGGTCAATGTGGGCGACTGGATCTCCATGCCCAAATACAATGCCGACGGCGATGTGATCGATATCAGCCTTAACACGGTTAAAGTACAGAACTGGGACAAGACGATTGCCACCATTCCCACCTATGCACTGGTATCTGAATCCTTTAATAACTGGAAAGGGATGGAAGATTCAGGTGGACGAAGGATCAAGCGCTCCATTAATATTGACATGAACAGTGTTACCTTCCTGGATGAAGCACAAATTGAGAAACTTGGGAATTTCCACCTGCTGAAGGACTATATCAGCAACAAGCAGAAAGAGATTGCGGAATATAATAAATCGCTCCAACTGGAGGAGGGTACCGTAACAAACGGAAGGAAAATGACCAATCTGGGAACCTTCCGGAAATACCTGGAGGAGTACCTGCAACATCACCCGATGATAAGCAATGAAATGACTTTCCTGGTCAGGCACCTGCAACCCACTGATAAAGGCTTGCCTGTGGAGATTTATGTATTCAGTAAGGACCAGGCCTGGGCTAATTATGAAGCGATCCAGGCGGATATCTTCGACCATACCCTGGCCATTTTGCCCGAATTTGATCTTCATGTATTCCAGAGTCCCTCCGGCGGCGACTTTCAAAAGCTTGTAGAATAAAGCATTTGTAAGGGTTTGAGCCAATTATATGTTTAAAATCACACTTTATGTTGTGAACTTCTTTCAAATTGTAACTACATTTGGGAATTCATAACAGATTATAAATTTGCTTCCACATGGATGACACTCATCATATAGACGAACTCGATCGAAAGATCCTCACCCTTATAACTAAAAATGCTCGTATCCCCTACCTGGAAGTTGCCAGAGAGTGTAAGGTGTCGGGAGCAGCCATTCATCAGCGGATCCAGCGCCTTTCAAAGATGGGTATAATCACCGGATCAGAGTTTAGTATCAATCCGAAAAAGATTGGTTTTAATACCTGTGCCTATGTGGGCATCTTCCTGGACAGTGCACACCTCTATCCTGACGTGGTAGAGCAGCTGAAGAAAATCCCTGAAATCACACAGTGTCATTATATCACTGGGGGCTACTCTATCTTCATTAAGATTTATACCAGGAACAACGAAGACCTGAAGCTCTTACTGGTAGATAAGGTTCAGGCAATCAGCGGGATTTCAAGAACAGAGACCTTTATCTCTCTGGAAGAGAGTTTTAACCGTCAGCTTCCGTTGGCTTAGCAGCATCTGAAATTATACTCCCCTCTGGCGGAGCATTTCAAACAAGATAACCCCCGTTGCAACAGATACATTCAGTGAGGCAATCTTCCCTTGCATGGGAATGGAAATCCATGAATCGCTAATCTTTAACAATTGCGCAGAGATGCCTGTGTCTTCACTCCCCATAATCAATCCTGCAGGTCCGGTCATATCAAGAGTATGCATTGAATCACTGGCTTTCTCGGTGGCTGCAAATAACCTGAGTCCACTCTCCTTTAAAAACCTCATCACCGTCAGAAGGTCCCGATGCCGGCATACTGGAATCCGGTGAAGAGCACCTGCAGAAGTCTTAATGGCATCGGCATTGATGGCCGCACTCCCTGAGGCGGGTATCACTATTGCATGAACTCCGGCACACTCCGCACTACGCGCTATGGCTCCAAAATTCCGTACATCCGACACCCCGTCGAGCAGCAGGATCAAAGGATCCTCTCCTTTTTCAAAAATTGAGGGTAGCAGCGTAGTAATATCCACATAGGATACTTCCGATAGGAAAGCAATTACGCCCTGGTGGTTCTTGCCGGTGATCCTGTTCAGCTTTTCCACCGGAACCATTTGAACGGGGATGTCCATCCTGCTTAGGACTCCCAACAATTTCTTAAG
>QMPQ01000392.1 GCA_003648635.1 Bacteroidota bacterium
AGGTAGGGTAAACTTAACCCGGGTAAGCTCTCCCGGCTTAAAGGGTTCCGGATGCTCAAAACTATTTCGGTACTTTCCACGAAAGATATCACCCCTTACCAGCATCTGGTAGCCTCCAACTTCGATTTCTCGCTGATTTAATCCACGCTGAGCTGCAGTATCAGGAAATAAATCAATCACCTTGACCACCCAGTCAGCGTCGGAGCCTGTGGTGGAGACAAAGAGCTCCACCTCAATGGGGCCTGCCAGGCTTAGCTCTTCTTCAAGCACTTCACCTTTATAAACCAGTACATCGGGACGGGTAGCAGCAAAGCGCTGGTCCTCCGAAAGGTATTGGCCATTGTAGAATGATCGTGCACTCAGGAAAGGGGCGGTATATGGAACAGGTTTAGCCGGATCACTAATGTATTCGTCAAAAGCTTCGGTCTGCTGCTCAGGAGCACTCCAGGAGAGCATCCCATCTTCGTTCAGCCAGAGCGGTTTCACGCTTACATTTTCTGGTGGCCAGGCAGTATAACTTCTCCACTGGTCACTGCCGGTTTCATATACCCAGGCCTCCGGGAGGTCCAGTTCTCCCTTTCCTTTCAGATAGTATGAGAAGAAGGGGAATTCAATCTCATGCTGGAAAAAATATTTGTCTGCCTCCTTGAATGGAATCCTGCTTGGATTGTTGTAAGCGGGCGAACTCCAGCCCCCATGGGTCCACGGACCCATTACCAGCCGGTTGGTGGCTGCGGGATCATTAAGCTCAATGGATTTATAGGTGTGAAGAGCCCCGGAAAGATCTTCTCCGTCGTACCAGCCGCCCACTGTTAGTACAGCCGGGGAGATCTCCCTGAGATGGGGCAAAGTGCTTCTACTCTGCCAGAACTTATCATAATCGGGATGTTCCATGATCTGGTTCCAGAAATCGACGCTTCCATGGAGGTAGTTTTCATTGGTGTTTTTAATCGGCCCAAGTTCCAGGAAAAAATGATAGGCATCGCCCGAAGTGTATTGTAGACGCGATCCCCTGCGAGTAGTAGGTTCTGGTCGTTCTAAGCCAAATGACTGGAAGAAATTGAAACTGAGCGGGAGTGTGAGAGCCCCGTTGTGATGCATGTCGTCCCAGAGAAACCAGTCTGAAATAGGGGCCTGGGGACTGGTGCAGACCATGGCAGTGTGGGCATTGATTGATCCCATAACCGCATAGAATCCAGGATAGCTTACTCCGTACATGCCAACTTTCCCATTATTGTTTTCGATGTTGCTAATTAACCACTCCACGGTATCCCAGGTATCGGTGGTTTCATCCACAGCATTTTTATCAGGGTAGGAGGTCAGCACCGGACGCATGTCCACAAATTCTCCTTCGGACATAAACTTTCCCCTTACATCCTGGAATACAAAAATGTACATGTCTTTTTCAAGCTTATCGTTGGCCGATAGCCTTCTACGCATCCGCTCTCCATAGGGACCAATGGAGTAGGGGGTTCGCTGCATCAGGATAGGGTATTTTTCGCTTTGATCCTTCGGGATATATACAATGGTAAAAAGTTTGATCCCATCCCTCATTTCAACCTGATATTCAGACTTATTATAATTTGCTTCAACAAAATTTTGCTCTTGTCCCCACAGGGGTAAAAACGTAAGAAGAATAAGAGTGAGCAATGAGAAATTTCTGTTCATGATACTTTATATTATCAGTTTGGCGTTTCAAGATAGAGAATAACACAAGAATGTTTTTCTGATTTCTGAATTTTAGCGATCTTTAAATAAGAAATAGCCACTTGGTTTTCAAGCTAAACATATTATTCATGAGATATAAATCTGTTTTGAGGGGAGTCGTAGCTATGATACTTTTGGTAATGGTATCATCCTTTACTTTTGATACTCCAGCAATGAGATATACTCCCGTGGGAAGCTGGGAATATTCGGTTCCTGGTGTTCAGGCGGGTTATGAATCAGGCACTATGACTATTGCCGAGGATGGCAAGGAGTATAAGATAACCATGCAACTGAATGAATACTTCAAAGTAGATGCGGAGAATGTCGTTTATAAGAAAAAGGATATAAGCTTTACCATATATGTGGAAACAGAAGAAATTCTGGTTTCAGGTTCGTTTGATGGAGATGAATTCAAAGGATCCATCAGCTATTCTGAAGGCGATTTTACCATTACTGCCATGAGGGCCTTGAAATAGCAAACTATCCTCATCATATATTAAGTTCATTATCAACCAATAAGGATATATTATGCGTACCTCAGACAGACTATATTCGACCTTCAGTATTTTTGCTTTTATTCTGCTCATCCTGACCGTTTCCTGTGCGGAAGATCATGGATTGATGTATGAAAGTCTAGAGAATTATGCCAATGAGATCAAAGTTATAGACACCCATGAACACCAGCGATGGTGCGAGGAGAATGCTTCACTGAACTACAATCTGTCTCATCTAATTCAGTCAGCCTACCTGATGGCTGATGTGGTATCCGCTGGAGGTACCAGGATCGCTTCAGAACAAATGGACAGCATGGCTATGGATGAGTTCTGGGAGATCAACGGTCAAGCTCTGGATTATACTCGGAATACCAGCTACTATAGTCATTTTATAGCCGGGTTTCAAAAATTGTATGACTTTCAGGATCTTTATTTTACAGCATCAAACATCAAAGGACTTTCCTCAAGGGTGGAAGCTAACTATGCAGATTAC
>QMPQ01000393.1 GCA_003648635.1 Bacteroidota bacterium
GAGAGAATTATCAGCATTATGGACCACTCGCAGCTTTTCCATCAGACAAGTGAGCTTGATCGTTATCCTTAAGAACAACAGCCTGTTGCAAGTATTTGGATTACCAGACTCCCAATACTACTTTTCCCTTATTTAAGGCTGAAAACGGACCCGCGCTATTTCTCGCCTCGGTCCGGGGAGTGCCCAAATAGTCGCTGTCAATTTTTACAGGAGAACCATCAGGAAGATCAAACAGTGCTTTGGGAATTTTAGCCTCTCCCAAAATCTCTGTTGTTATAATATCTACTTGATGTTGATAGTATGACTCATGGAAAGTAAATTGCAAATATCCATGTTCTCCCTCTTCCAAAAGTTTTATTCCGGGATCATAGGAGGAAGAACTTATAGCCTTTGAATCTTTGTCTGAAGGTCTGGCTTCATTGTAGTAGAGATTGCCTTTTATCCAAACTGGCAGCCTGGTTTCGTTATAGCCTTCTAAACCATAGTGATGGTTGGGGCCATATGCATTGTCCCTACGTCCAACAAAGATGTTGTTGTAGTATCGGTCATCGCCTCCGAATATGGTTGTAAGGGCTTTTATATCAGTTGAGTGAGGCAGGAAATAGGGTGTGAAGCGATTTGGTTCGGGCCATGTAAAAACTATGCCGGTAATGAGATTATGCACAAAGGCACCACCCTCAGATTGTATTTTCAGAGAATAGGGGGAGAGGAAAATATTGTTATCCACCAGGTAGGGACCATGGTTCACCTCTATAAATAGATCTTCAAGGTCGTTGTTATAGAATATATTTCCAGTTACTCGTGTCCCCTGTGTCATCCAATCCAGCCATAGACCTCTTCCTGTATCGTGAATGCGATTACTCTTAATGAGAGCATCCACAGGTGCATGTAACTTGATTCCGCCTATTTCAGCTCCAGTAAATTGACGTTTTGTCCAGATGTTGTAGATATGGTTATTTTCGATGGTACTGAATGCTGCCCCCATACTTCCACATATGCCTGTCTGCTCACAATTAAAGATGGTATTATTTCTAACTATATGTGAACCAATATGTTCTTTATTCCATCCCATTCTCAATACTGTGAAAACCACTTCGATGTAATGTATATTCCCATCATTGTTCACATTGCCAATATCGGCCGACCATAAATTATGACCAGAACCACGCTCCTTACCAAGCGTTATTCCGGAGCATTTTGAATCACTGATAACATTGTTCTCAATGATCCAGCCCTTGTTCCAGTGGGTAGAAATCATGCCCACCTGTTCGGCAGTTGGTGCACCCCATTGTGTCGCAGCCTGACTGAAATGAAAGCCGCTGATGGTAAGATAATTGATACCGGGTTCTTCAGGCCAGAAACAGGTTCTTCGGACGCTTATCTCTATCTGCTCCTGATTGGGATTGTATTCATGAAAGTTTGCCCAGATGGTGGTGTTTTCTTCATCGCTTTCGCAGTACCATGTGAAGGTTGAACCCAGGGTGTCTTTTATGTTTGTATTGGGTATGGGCTTATATACAAGCTCCAGGTTTTCTTTTTCAAAGAGGGACTTTCCGTTTAAAAATACTTCCCCTGTGTGGTGTAAGCGACCCTGGTCATAGAACCAGTCTCCATAAATGGAATCCTGGTAGGGATTGTAATCACCGAAGAATGAGTTTGGAATGATCACTTTCCAAATACCATTTCCTTGTTCTACCCAGCCTGTAATCTCTTCAGAGCCTTTTATCTCCACCTTTTCACCCGGTGCTGCCCGGTAAACAATTCTGTTTGTGTCACTATCGCCTCCCCGAAGAGGATTTACCCATTCCCGATAGGTTCCGGTATGAACGGTGACGGTATCTCCCGGCAAGGCTTCCATTGCTGCCCTGGAGATAGTCAAAAATGGCTCTGAGACAGAGCCTGGATTGGAATCAATCCCTGTTTTGGACACATGATGCTCCTTGGCTGATACCAATGAATTAGAGCTACAAAGCAAAACCAATACTAAACAGATGTTTCCTGTCAGTAATTTCTTTTTCATCCTGATTAATTCTTGAATGTTTGAATAATAACTTTTGCAACTTTTCCATCTGAACCGGAGAGGTAGATCATGTTTTTGCCTTCTACGGCATCAGCAGCATAGTAGCCGGCAGAGTCGATATATGTCCAGTTCCGGCCCCTGTCCACTGAATAGTCGCAACCCGTTTTTCCTATGGTAAAAAGGAATTTATCATGTAAAGAGACCACGCATGAGCGATATGCCGCCGGCATACTTTCTGCCTCCTGCCAGGTCCTTCCTCCATCACTGGTAGTAATTGCTCTAACGCCTTCTCTGGCAGGGTCGTTAAAATCGCCTCCCACTGCTACACCAAAGCTCGCTGTAGTGAAATTTACCGAAAACAGGCCGGCCGACTTACCTGCCAGGGCAGGGGTTTCAATAAATTCCCAATTTTCTCCATGATCCCTGCTACTGAGAATCCGTGATCTGCTCCCCCCGGTCACAATATAGATCTCACCCGATGGTAGATATTCGATACAGGTATTGGAGGCAGCAAAGTTAATTTCGCCTTCATAGGATGGGGGTGTATTAGCTAAGCGTTCCCAGTTCTGGCCACCATCCTCTGTTTTTAAAATGAATACTTGATTATCGATGGGATCGCTGATGGCTATTCCATACTTATCATCAGCAAATTTCAGAGAGTTAAAGAATGC
>QMPQ01000394.1 GCA_003648635.1 Bacteroidota bacterium
CCCAGGTGTAAGATCATCTGCACCTGGCGGTGATGCACCCTGAGCCAGCCTGGAAATTCCTGCCGCTCGACCAGGGCCGAATAGGATTTTCCTTCATAATTTCTTGCCCGGTCCGGCCTTGTAAAATCATCCACCAACACCAGGTCGCGATACCCGCTCTTATTCAGTCCTGTAATCAAATTACTGCCAATAAAACCGGCTGCTCCCGTAACTATTATCATAGACCGCAAGATAGGGAATCCACGACTATTTATTAATAATTTGTTTCTTTGCATTATGGAACTAATTAATAACGGTTTGGGTGAAAGCCAGACAGGCGGATATGACCGCATCGAGCGATGGGATGAGGAGACCACTTCAAAACTCACTGAACATTTATCAGAGGTCCTGAATCTGCTGGGTGAGGACGCTCAGAGGGAGGGCCTCAAAGAGACTCCGAAAAGGATGGCGAAATCCATGCTCTTCCTGACACAGGGTTACGGGACAGATCCGGCCGACATTCTCAAGTCAGCCATGTTTCACGAGGAATATTCCGAAATGGTGATCGTCAAGGACATTGAACTCTTCTCCATGTGCGAGCACCATATGCTGCCCTTTATCGGGAAGGCACATGTGGCATACATTCCGAACGGAAGAATTACCGGGCTCAGTAAAATAGCCAGGGTGGTGGACGGATTTGCACGACGCTTGCAGGTACAGGAGCGGCTCACCGTTCAGATCAGGGATTGTATCCAGGATACCTTAAAACCATTGGGTGTGGCTGTGGTCATCGAGGCCCTGCATCTCTGCATGGTCATGCGCGGTGTCCAGAAACAGCATTCGGTCACCACCACTTCTGCTTTTACAGGCGCCTTTATGAATTCAGATAAGACACGGGAAGAATTCATTCACCTTATCGGGAACAATCTTCATTAAAAGTAAAGAGAATATGAAAGCATATGTATTTCCCGGTCAGGGAGCACAATTTGTGGGAATGGGCAAGGATTTGTATGATCAAAATGCCCAGGCCAAAGAACTGTTTGAACAGGCCAATGAGATCCTGGGATTCAGGATTACGGACCTGATGTTTGAAGGGGAAGATGAGGATCTGAAACAAACCCGTGTCACCCAACCAGCCATATTTCTGCACTCCGTGATACTGGCCTCCACACTGGACAATTTTCGTCCCGCCATGGTGGCAGGTCACTCGCTGGGCGAGTTCTCAGCGCTGGTAGCCAACAAAGCACTTTCCTTTGAAGACGGTATTCGCCTTGTATTTAAAAGGGCCATGGCCATGCAGAAGGCCTGCGAGATACAATCCTCGACCATGGCAGCCATTATCGGAATGGAGGATAGCCAGGTAGAAAAAGTATGTAAGGAGATCGATGAGATTGTAGTAGCTGCCAATTTCAATAGTCCGGGGCAGATTGTCATCTCCGGATCGATTCCGGGGATTGATGTTGCAATAGAGAAGCTTTCGGCCCTTGGTGCCAGGCGCGCCCTGAAGCTGCCCGTGGGAGGTGCATTCCACTCACCTCTGATGGAGCCTGCCCGTGTAGAACTGGAAGCCGCCATACAGGCCGCACCCTTTGCAGATCCCATCTGTCCCGTCTACCAGAATGTCAATGCCCATCCCTCCAGCGAACCTGCTAACATCAAAGCCAACCTGGTATCGCAGCTAACGTCACCGGTCAGGTGGACACAAACCGTAAAACAGATGATTGCCGACGGGGCCACCTCCTTTACCGAAGTGGGACCAGGCAAGGTCTTACAGGGACTGATTAAAAAGGTGGACCGGGGAATGGAAACCCAAAGCGCATAGTTTAATCCCCACAAAAGGCATATGAAGGTTCTGAAATTTGGTGGCAGCTCTGTGGGAAATGCAGAGAACATCCGGCTGGTAAAAAAGATACTTGAGAAGCAGGAGGAGTCCTGCGTGGTGGTGATCAGTGCTTTCGACGGAGTCACAGACCGTCTCATTCATGCAGCTCAACTGGCACGGGATCAGCATGCAGCTTACCAGGAGGTAGCCACAGTACTTCGGTCTATGCATCTTGAATTGGTCAGCGACTTGCTGCATGGTTCAGCCCGGGAGTCCGCCACCCGGGAGGTAAGTAGCTTGCTGGATAGTTTTAATGAGGTCCTCCGGGGGATCAGCCAGCTTCGCGACCTGAGTCCTAAAACACTGGATCTGGTGCTCAGTTTCGGGGAGAGGCTCTCTGCCTCTATTGTTGCAAGGTATATGGATGATGCAACTTACATAGATGCGCGGGAGCTGATCCGAACCGACAGCCAGTTTGGAAGTGCCATGGTAGATATGGAGGTAAGCAAGCAGGCCATAAGCGAACGGTTCAAGGACTTGAAACAGCTTACCGTGCTTCCTGGATTTATTGCCTCTGACCAGGAGGGAGAGACCACCACCCTGGGAAGAGGGGGATCGGACTACACTGCAGCCATCCTGGCAGCGGCACTGGGAGCCAAAGTACTAGAAATCTGGACCGATGTGGATGGCTTTATGACTGCCGATCCTAAGATTGTTCCCAAGGCTTATACGGTGGATTGCATGAGCTACGAGGAGGCCATGGAGCTCTCCCATTTTGGAGCCAGAGTGATCTATACCCCCACTCTGACCCCGGCCTACAATGCCAGCATTCCCATCAGAGTAAAAAACACCTTTAATTCCGATTTAGCCGGG
>QMPQ01000395.1 GCA_003648635.1 Bacteroidota bacterium
TAAAAAGACCGGGGAGCCGGGTGTGTATGACCTTTTTGTGAAGAAAGAGGATTACCGGAAGGCTTTGGATAAGTTGCTGGAGAAGCTGATTGCAATCAATCAGGACATGGCTGGGATTGGCCTGAATCTGGACGAAGCTGAAGCATTTATCCGTGACCGGGTGGACCAGTGCCGGAACTACCTGGTGAGCCTGGAAGAGGTGATTGCTTCCGGCTATGTAAATAAGCCGAATATCTTGCTGGCTGCCAGGGAGATCCTGGCCTCTATCGGCGAGGCGCATTCGGCATTTAATTCGGTTAATATCCTGAAAAACAATGGGATAGAATCAGTTTTTGTGGACCTGTGTGGATTTCATGATGCGGAGTACCTGACAATCGATGAGCGTATCAAGCAGGCTTTTGCAAAGATCGATTGCTCGAAGATGGTGCCTGTTGCCACCGGTTATACCAAGGGTACGGAGGGAATTATGCGTGAGTTTGACCGTGGTTACTCAGAAGTGACCTTCAGTAAGATCGCTGTTTCAGTAAATGCAGCCGAAGCAGTAATTCACAAAGAATATCACCTTTCGAGTGCTGATCCCGCCATTGTGGGGGTGGCGAATTCAAAGCCAGTGGGTGCCACAAACTTTAATGTGGCCGATCAGCTTGCAGATATCGGAATGGAGGCCATTCATCCCAAAGCATCCAAACCACTGGAAGTAGCTGGAATCAATATCCGTATCAAAAACACCTTTGAACCCGAGCATCCCGGTACACTGATCTCCAATGATTATGTTGGAGAGGAGTCGAGGGTAGAAATTATCTCAGGCACTGACAGGGTGATGGCCATTGAAGTACATGATCCTTTTATGGTGGGGCAGGTGGGTTTTGATATGAACCTGATGAAGGTGATCCACAGATATCAAATCTCCTACATCCTGAAGGCCACCAATGCCAACAGCATAACAATGGTATTCTGGGAAAAGGATATTACTGAACCCCTGCTTACCGAATTGAAAGGCTTATACCATAAAGTGACTCATAAAGAAGCGGCGTTGGTATGCGCTATGGGTACCAATATCACCTATCCGGGTTCCCTGGCTAAAGCGGCAACAGCCCTTTTTGAGGGTGGTGTGAATGTTGAGGCAGTCTCCCAGTCACTTATGCAGGTCAATATGCAGTTTGTTATTAGCCGGCAGGACTATGGAAATGCCATCCGGGTGCTGAACCAGGCTCTATGTGTGGAGGTTTTTTGAAATATCAATAGTTGTACATCATTAAACCATTTTTGCTTTACAGAGTCAAATTTAGCGCTGTAACTAAACCCCTTGCTATGACCAAGACAAGTATTTTTCGCTTTGCCTCGTTTTTCTTTTCATTATTTTTTGCCATTTCACTCTTAGGACAGGAGCCGGAGACCGCCCGGGAACCGGAACCAGATAGCTCGGTTCAGCGAGTGAATGGTCTTCGCATATTTATTGATTGCGCGCGTTGTGATATGAACTATATACGTGAGGAGGTGCCCTATGTGAATTACGTAAGGGATGTAAAGGAAGCCCAGTTATATATCCTGGAGACCAGGGAACGAACCGGAAGCGGGGGAAATAAATATACCTATTCATTTATGGGTCAGAAGGAGTTCGCCGGCATAAACGACACGCTAAGCTACTCCAGCAGACCCGATGATACAAGGGATTACCAGCGGATATGGAGAACACAGATGCTTAAGATGGGTATGATGCCCTATGTGGCAAAAACTCCGCTTTACAGTGAGGTAATAATCAATCCTACCGATGCCATGGAGCAGGATGTGGTAGAAGATAATTGGAACAACTGGGTTTTTGAACTGGAGGCTGAACCCGATTTTGAAGGCGAGGAGTCCTACAAGGAATTGGAGCTTCGCAGTTCGGTTTCTGCAACCAGGATTACGCATGAATGGAAACTTGAATTGGACTTTGATCACCGTTATACCAGGACTAAATATACTTACGACGATACCCTCTATACCAACGATAAAAGCTACCAGGGTCTTGACCTGCTTGTGGTGAAGAGTCTTGGGGATCACTGGTCGGCAGGTTTGAGGTCCACACTGCTCTCATCCTCCTATAATAACATTAATCTTGGCCTTGTTGTGATGCCCTCCGTGGAGTATAACATTTTCCCTTATTCCGAGTCCACTCACCGGCAACTAAGGCTCTTATACGGCGTCGGAAGTTCCATCAGGATCTACAATGATAGCACCATATACGATCAGATTGAAGAGATGTTGTGGCAGCAGTCGCTGCAGATTGCCTACCAGGTACAGGAGAAATGGGGTTCTGTGAATGTATCCCTGGAGGGGTCCAATTTTTTTCATGATTTCTCTAAGAACATGGTGGCGTTCGGCGGATATATAAGCATCCGGATCTTCAAGGGATTGTCCCTGCGGGTCAGAGGGGGCGTAGCCCGTATAAACGACCAGTTGTCCCTGGTCAGGGGATCGGCCAGCGAAGCAGAAATCCTGTTGCAGCTTCAGGAACTCCAGACTTCTTATCATCTGGAGGGTGGTCTCGGACTTACCTATACCTTCGGGTCGATTTACAACAATATCGTGAACCCACGCTTTGGGAACGGAAGAAGGTATTTCTAGCTCTACCCCGTGAATTGAATACTCTTAGTTTCCGGTCGGATTGATGTTTCCAACTCCGCTTA
>QMPQ01000396.1 GCA_003648635.1 Bacteroidota bacterium
CATAATTCGAAGTTGTCGTGATCAGATTCCGGATCCTTTATTCCTAAAAGGAGATAGTTGCCATCTCTACTCCAGGAAGTTGATGGAAACACTCCTATTTGTGTCCCGCGCTTGAACCTGATTAGTTCCCTGGATTCTCCTGTGGCGGTGGAAACAAGTACAAGATGTGGTGTTCTGCTACGCGGGTATCCGAGGGCCAGCCACTGACCATCAGGTGATATGTTCAGGGTACAATTTTTATCCGGGCTGAAGAAGACTTCTTCATTCCCGCTTTCAAGGTCCCGGACAATTATATTCCAGCTACCTGCTTCTAAATCCCTGAGCCCATAGTAGAGTAATTTACCCGAAGGGGAACACAGATGGCCGCCAAAGTGCGAGTAATTATCCTCATGTTGTATATTTAATGTGATATCACCTGTCTGTACATCGATCCGGGATAATTCAACGAGGTCATTTGCATTCCAGTGCACAAGATAAATTGAACTCCCATCTGGTGACCAGGTAGGAAACCCGAATGTTCCGAGGTCCGGACGAAGGACACGCTCTTTACTGGTTTCAAGGGATTTGATAATAAGAAGATCACCTCCCCAACTGGATTGGAATGTCTTGGCTAATGGGGAACGCATGGATACATAAGCAAGGTATCTCCCATCCGGAGAGTACGCCGGTGCCTCGTTAGATCCTTCGAAGACCCGAATCGCCTTTTCTGCCGGAGCGTTCACCTGACCCGTCACATGATCGAGTTCGGCCATATATATATCCCGCACCTGTTGAAGTAAGCCATAGTAATAGGAACCATCCTTTGTAAATCCCAAGGGTTCAACATGCCCTGTAATCTGTTTAATCAGCTCTGGCTCTCCGACAGGTGCTCCATCCTTAACCTGAATGATAAACGTACCCACCGTACCGCTCCGATTGCTTGCAAATAAGACAGCTTTTCCATCAGGCATCCAGCCGAGCACATAGTCGTTTGAAGGGTGCTCTACCAGGCTTGTTAAACTTCCGCCATCGCTTGAAAGAAGAAAGATATCATTCGATGGATTGTCCTTTTCTTGCGCATAATCAAATACAATGTTCCGCCCGTCTGGTGAAAACCGCATGCATCTTGGCCAGCTCTGGCCCTTTCCAAGATCTTTAAGATGTCGTACAGAACCATCTGCAACAGAAACCAGTCCAATATGCTTGGTTTGATCCTTTTTCTTAAAGCAGGCGAGGATCTGCTTTCCATCAGCGGACCAGTCATGACACTGGGCCCAATCCATTTCAATGCTGCTCCAGATTTTACGTGGTTCCGAACCGTCCGGATCGATGATATAGAAGCCGATCCTTCCAGGATTACCATCGATACGCCAGACATAAACAAGTTGTTTCCCATCGGGAGACCATATTGATTCCATCGCATGATGATTTGGATCATCCCACGATCCCGTGCTGGTAAGACGGCGTGTCTTTCCTGTGGCAATTTCGTAAATGGCAAGGTCGCCCGTGTCCCAATCCACGAAAGAAATGTATTTCCCATCGGGGGAAGGTTCCCCCATCATATCCACATTCGGACCCTCCCAGACTTTTCTTACCATCATTCCTTTATTTGATATAGGACTCCCGGGTTTCCCGAGTGCTGCAAGCCGGGCACTGGCTTCCGTTGCCAGATCACTTTGGTCCGCATATTCCTGGATAACCTGACGGTATGCTTTCCTCGCCTCCTGTTTGCCCAGCTTTTCATAGCACCTGCCCATATGTAAATAGGCCATGGCTGCAATAGGCCTGTTATCCGGATACTCTTTAACTATAGATTGATATATCTCAATGGCCTGTTCAAGTTCACCTTTTACTTCCTCCAATTGAATAGCCTTTGGAAGGAGTTCTTCGGCTGTCTGTGAACATGCGAGATGGCTTCCCATTAACAGGGTGAGCAAAATGACGGTTTGGATGCTTGTTTTTCTTTTCATGGTACCTGCTGAATTAGGGGTGATATTATGCAACAGAAAGGTAAATTCTAAGTGGTGAATAATTA
Source organism: Bacteroidota bacterium (assembly GCA_003648635.1). Classification (GTDB taxonomy): domain Bacteria; phylum Bacteroidota; class Bacteroidia; order Bacteroidales. Next base: position 2,015 of record QMPQ01000396.1, read on the forward strand.
TGAATAGATTGTAAAAGAACGTAAAATCCAAATGCAGGATTTTCAGAGGAATTTGTATCCTTTGCCATGAATGGTGATGATCATTTCAGGCTCTTCAGGATTTGTTTCGATTTTCTTTCTCAACATGGCGATATGGGCATCAATGGTTCTGGTGTATGGAAACGATTCATATCCCCAGACCTGGTTCAGCAGGTCGTCCCGTGAAACCACCTCCCCTCTCCTCTCCAGAAGATAAGCGAGTATATCGAACTCACGCGGTGATAATTTGACAGCTTTCCCATGTTTATTGGCTTTGTACTTTTTAAAATCGATCTCCAGGTCTCCGGCATGGAAAACTTCAGGTAAGGTGGAGCTGGAACCTGAACGACGCAAGAGCGCATTGATCCGGGCCAGGACTTCCAGGATGCTGAAGGGCTTGGTGATATAATCATCCGCTCCCAGGTCCAGACCCGTAACGATATCCGATTCCTGACTTTTCGCTGTTAACATAATAATCGGGATTTCGGGATTCGATTCTTTCAGTCTTTTACAGACTTCATAGCCATTGAGTCCGGGCAACATAAGATCCAGGATAACAAGGTCAGGCTGTTCTCCGCTGACTTTTTTTAATCCCGTCTCACCATCCGTGGCAGCAACTACCGTGTAA
>QMPQ01000397.1 GCA_003648635.1 Bacteroidota bacterium
AATGTTTCCCCAGTTTCCCTGCGTATCGACCAGCAATTCTTTTTGGCCCAGTTGCACCAGGGCATCGCCAATGGAGGCATCTCCATGGGGGTGAAACTGCATGGTGTTCCCTATGATATTGGCTACTTTGTTGAAGCGGCCGTCGTCGATCCGCTTCATGGAATGCATGATGCGGCGCTGCACCGGTTTCAGTCCGTCAATAATATTCGGAACGGCACGCTCAAGGATCACATAGGAGGCATAATCGATGAAATAGTCCTCATACATTCCTGTGAGGCGGGTGATTTTTACATCCTCATGGGAATGGTGATCTTCAGCTTGTGCGTCCAATGATGTATCGTCGAAATCTGTCATTTGTTTCTAAACTGATTCTTGCTGGCCTGATGGGATCGGGGGCAGGTCAGGCCACCTCCACCGGGTCTTCTTCAACCCTGAGCCTGTCAATGATAAAATTCTGTCGTTCGGGTGTATTTTTGCCCATATAGAAGCCAAGGATCTCCTGAATGTCATCCTCCTTCTTCAGTCGCACGGGCTCCAGCCTGATATCCGGACCAATGAAATGCTTGAATTCGTCCGGCGAGATTTCACCCAGACCCTTGAAACGGGTGATCTCCGGATTCTTTCCCAGCTTTTCCATGGCAGCCTGTCTTTCTTCATCTGAATAGCAGTAGATGGTCTCCTTTTTGTTCCTGACCCTGAATAGTGGCGTTTGCAGGATGTAGAGGTGTTTGTTGCGAACCAGGTTGGGAAAGAACTGCAGGAAGAAGGTAAGCAGAAGCAAGCGGATGTGCATGCCGTCCACATCTGCATCGGTGGCAATCACCACGTTTTTGTAGCGCAGTCCGTCGAGCCCGTCCTCAATATTCAGGGCCGCCTGGAGCAAATTGAACTCCTCATTCTCATAGACCACCTTTTTGGTAAGACCAAAGGAGTTCAACGGTTTTCCGCGGAGGCTGAATACCGCCTGGGTGTTGACTGATCTTGATTTGGTAATGGAACCGGATGCGGAATCCCCCTCGGTGATAAAGAGCGTGGATTCATCTTTCCGGTCATCTTTACCGTTGTAATGGATCCGGCAGTCGCGTAATTTCTTGTTGTGAAGATTGGACTTCTTGGCGCGCTCCCTGGCCAGCTTCTTGATTCCTGATATGGCTTTGCGCTCTTTCTCAGACTCCTGGATCTTCTTCAGAATGGCATGAGCAGTATCGCCATGTTTGTGAAGGTAATCGTCCATCTTGGTGGTAAGGAAGTTCATGATGAAATTCCTTACTGAGGGACCTTTAGGCCCAATATCTTTCGATCCAAGTTTGGTTTTGGTCTGTGATTCAAAAACCGGTTCCTCCACCTTGATACTAACGGCTGCAATGATGGAGGTGCGGATATCCGAAGCATCAAAATCTTTTTTAAAGTAGTCCCTTACGGTCTTTACCAGCGCCTCTTTAAAAGCAACCTGATGGGTGCCACCCTGGGTGGTATGCTGTCCGTTGACAAAACTGTAGTACTCTTCCCCATACTGATTGCCATGGGTGATGGCTACTTCGATATCCCCGTTTTTCAGGTGAATGATGGGGTAGAGTCCCTCCCCGCTCATGTTTTCCTGAAGCAGGTCCAGCAGCCCGTTTTTTGACTGGAACTTCTGCCCGTTGTAGCTTATGGTAAGTCCGGTATTCAGGTAAGTGTAATTCCGGAGCATGGCCTCGATGTACTCATCGATGAACTTGAATTTCCCAAACATGGTGTGGTCGGGCACAAAGGTGATCAATGTCCCGTTCTTCTCCGCAGAGTTTCGCTGCGAATGGTTTTTCACGAGCTCTCCTTCGCTGAAATCTACACTTTTCTCTTTGCCTTCCCTGATGGATTGGATGGTGAAGCTGGAGGAGAGGGCATTCACCGCTTTAATTCCCACCCCGTTAAGACCTACTGATTTCTTAAATACCTTTGAATCGTATTTGGCACCGGTATTCATTTTAGAGGCCACATCAACCACTTTTCCAAGGGGAACACCCCGGCCGTAATCACGAATGGCAACCAGGTGTTCGTCAATGCTTACCTCGATGATTTTACCGAAGCCCATCGTATATTCGTCGATGCAGTTATCGAGTACCTCTTTCAATAAAATATATATTCCATCATCGGGGGAAGAGCCGTCTCCCAGCTTCCCGACGTACATGCCCGGACGCTTGCGGATGTGCTCTTTCCAGTCTAATGTGCGTATGGTATCTTCTGAATAATTAGCTGTCATATCTTTCTTCTCAATGGCAGCACAAATATATGCAAAAGTATGGCCGGGGCATCATTCTTTTTTCAACACAAAACTCTTAAAAAGCGGTTAAAAAATAGCTTGAATCAGATCCACTCGACGGCCTGAACCTCCATGCGGGTGCGGCTTCCAGCGTAATAGGTCCCCGTGGAATCAAAATCCCACCACCAGCGATCCTGTCGTATCGCTTCGGGTAAGTGGGTGTAAAGCAAAGCTTTGGAAGATTTTACTCCGTTTTTGTCTACCACCTCTTCCAGGATATCTGTTATCAGGCAAGCTGGTTTTTTTGATATCCAATCCAGGTGAAATGCCTGGATGGCAGTGCGAAACGGGGTGAGAGCTTCCTGTTGAAAAGGCTTCTGTTTCAGGATATAGTCACACAGAATAATATCAAGCTG
>QMPQ01000398.1 GCA_003648635.1 Bacteroidota bacterium
AAGGATAAATATTTCATTGTAGTATACTTTTTCACCTCCTTCCCACGGGAGTTTTTCAGGGAAGTTTGCACCACCGGCCAGTATCAGTACATCGTCATCAATTCCGGCGTATGGACCGGCTAGTCCAGGTTGTACAGACATATCTGAATTAGCCGGCAGATCGGGGAGAGAGGAATATTGGAAATACTCATTCTGACTTTGGACATTCAGGCTGACAGCATAAAAAATGCAGGTGATCAGTATGAACTTTAAATGTTTTGACATTTATGGGATTTCTTAATCCTACACAAGACTTAATAATTCACCTTCTTTGAATATTTCATCCGCATCAAATGATACAAAAACCAATTTCTCATAGAGTCGCTCTGTTCCGGCTTCGAAAAAGATCCCGATTTTTCCGTTTGCTAGCCTGGTCAGACAGGAATATGCTGCCGGTCCGGCGTAAATTAGCTTGCTATTGCTCCAGCTCTTACAATCATCGAAACTCGTTTTTAATGTGAGGTGTGTTCGTCCATTTGGCACTGCAGGATTTGTAAAAAGCTGCATTTCATGATCCAGGAACTCACCGAAGTTCAGAATGCTGGCCTGGCATCTTGATTCAACAAGCTGAGGATCATGGGAGATCACTGACCAGCTGGCTCCTCCATCCTTACTGGTGCTTATTGCACGAGATTTCGGACCATTGTAAGAGCGCATATTCATCAGAAGGGTTCCGTCTGATAGTTCTGTAAGCTGGCTTTCATTGCATCCGGGTTTTATGGATTGACTCATTTTCCAGTTCTCGCCATGGTCATCTGAAAAGAGCACATGTGATCCGTAGCTGAACGTACCACCACCTTTGTTTCCCTCCGGATCATCATAGCTATGATTTGCAGGAATAATCAGTCGCCCTTTATATGTTCCTTTTTTTATCTGGATGCCAAATCCCGGACCCGTTGCATACCAACCCCATGTAGTATCACGGCAGGTAGCAGACATGTCTGTTGGTGTAGACCAGGTGATGCCATCATCATCGGAGTAACATGAATAGGGGAGTCGGGCGTATTTGGAAGTTTTTTGTATGATCTTTGTTTCATGGTCATCACCATCGTTCCAGGTCATGAATAACCAGATTCTACCTGTTTCTTCATCTACTACAGGACAAGGATTACCGCATGAGTTACTTCTATCATCCCATATGATTTGCTCTTGGCTCCATGTTTTTCCATTGTCATCAGAGCGCTTCATAAGAAGGTTAATGTCTCCGCTGTCTCCCCCTTCACGGCCTTCGCAAAAAGCCAGAACTGTACCAGCGGGGCTTACAATTAACGAGGGTATACGGCAGTTGTTGTGTTCACCGACCCCTGCTGTCCATAAGTCTGCTTTTTGATAGCTAGCCTCCTCCTTCTTGCTTGTACAGCCGATCAGAATTAGCAATAGAATAAAGCTTGTGACCTTTCTCATATATTCTCAATTATTGGAGATTGAAGGCGTATACCTTGGCGTGGAAAATCTCAATTACTAAATGGATATTGCCTGTTTTAATATTGTTATCAATCTGCAATCCTTCATCAGTAACTGTATTTTTTACCGCTGCAGTTCCCAGCATCTCTCCCTCATCATTAACAACAGAAACCGTAACAGAGCCCCCTTCTTCAACATCTGCTGTTAAACTGATCGTTTCTCCATTGTAAGGGATGCTTTTTGTTACTATGCTTCCTGTACTGTTCTTGTCAAGTTGAACATAGCCGGCAAATCCATCCTGACGGAGTGTTGCCAATGCAAGTGATCCGTTCCTCCAGCCAAAATGTAGCCAGTCGCTACCCCCATAATAGAGCTGAATCTCACCATCTTTGAAGACAGGGTAAGCACAGGGATAGACACATCCATAGTCGTAGTCCAGTTCTTTGTCTGAACATGGGATCAGTGGATTGCCGGCATCGATTCTGTGCCAGGTTTTTGTATCAGGACTCCAGGTCAATTCTGTCCAAACACGGTCGGAACTTTGTTGATGAATAGCCACAAGACCCAGATATACTCCTCCAAAATAGAAAACAGGCATAGCATAAGTTTGAAGATCCTTTTCTGTACCGTGCATCACCACTTCTTCTTTGGTCCAGTTGATAAAATCTTCGCTCTCAATTCTTGCCACCTCTCGTCCGAAATCCGGACCCCAGGTACGTGTGATCCCCACATATTTATTCAATGTGGGAGCCCAGAATGCATTATTGTGCGTATCACCGGCTACATCAACACCATTCACTTTGGTTTTTTCGTCCCAATGGATTCCGTCTGCTGAGAAACTCACCGACATCCCCTGAAGTATCATTTTATACCTCTTAGCTGGATCTTCCTCCTGAAGATCTTTAAAAATACCTGCACCGTGAGGTCCTCGCCAAACGATATTGTTCTGCTTGCTGCCATTGTACTCTACCAGTCCAAGCTCCGGTTTTTCCCATGATATCCCATCTTTAGAGGTGGCATAACAGATGCCCATTTCGCGATTTTCCGGTTCTTCGTATTCTCTATTACGCTCTTCCATCGTCATTCCCATGGCTGAGGAATCCACAATGAAGGGACTGTACCAGCATTTGTAGATCTGTTCCTCTTCATCGAAAATTACATTTCCATAGAGGTTGTCGAAGCGCATCTCCCACTCT
>QMPQ01000399.1 GCA_003648635.1 Bacteroidota bacterium
ACCTGGCCCATTCGGTGGCCATGGATCTGGTCAGCATTTTTAATCCACCTTTAGCGGCCGCATAGGCCGATACGGTATTTCTTCCCAGCTCACTCATCATGGAACACATATTGATGATTTTGCCCTGTCCTCTTTCCACCATTCCCTTTGCCACTACCTTCCCCATAATAAATGGACCGGTAAGGTCCACATCCAGTACCTGCCTGAATTCTTCTGCTTTCATCTCAAGGATGGGGATGCGCTTAATAATCCCGGCATTATTGACCAGGATATCGATGGGCCCCACCTCCTTTTCAATGAGCGGAATAGTCTTTTCAACTGCAGCTTCGTCGGTAACATTCAGAACATAGGTGTGGATCTGAATTCCCTTCTCGGCGTATTCTTTTTTGGCGGTTTCAAGTTTATCCGGGAATACATCATTGATTGCAATGGTAGCCCCGGCATTGGCCAGGCCCGTAGCGATGGCCATTCCAAGGCCATGGGTCCCGCCTGTAACCAGAGCATTTTTCCCTCTTAAATCGAATAAATTTTGTGCCATTGTTTCAGTATTTATCGGATTTCATTGGGCTGGATCATATCCATATCCCCGTAATCAAGATTCTCACCGGCCATACCCCATATAAAGATATAGTTACTGGTTCCGGCAGCACTGTGGATGGACCAGGGAGGTGAGATAACCGCCTGTTCGTTTTGCATCCAGATATGCCTGGTTTCTTTTGGATCGCCCATAAAGTGACAAATTGCCTGTCCTACGGGAACCTCAAAATAAAAGTAAGCTTCCATACGTCGGCTATGCAGGTGAGGTGGCATGGTGTTCCACACTGATCCGGGCTGTAGCTCGGTCATTCCCATCTGAAGTTGACAGGTTTCAATGACCGGGTTGACCAGCAGCTTATTGATTTTCCTTGCGTTGGACTGTTCCAGAGCTCCCATCTCAGTCACCTCTGCATCGGCCAGGGTCACTCTTTTACAGGGGAAGCTCTGGTGGGCAGGTGCCGAATTGAAATAGAGATGTGCCGGACTTGCCTTCTCCTTACTGATCATCAGTATCTTCTTTGATCCAGCACCCACATAGAGGGCATCTTTATAATCCAGCTCATAATCAATCCCATCCACACGGACGATGGCAGGTCCACCAACATTGATGATTCCCAGTTCGCGTCGATCGCAAAAGTGCTGGGATTTCAGGGGGTCGATGGTGGTCAGTTCCAGTTCTGTACAGGGAATGGCACCACCCACGATATAACGATCGTTCATGGAGTAAACCATATTGATCTCTCCAGGGACCATTAGTTTCTCCACCAGGAACTCTTTTCTTAATCGTTCTGTTCCATACTGTTTAGCATCTTCCGGGTGGTTGGAATACCTGAGTTGATAATTGATTGTCCTCATATCGTGATTAAATTTTCAGTCTGGACTAAAGTTAATACTATATTTACCAGACTAAAACCCGCTCTTATGAAAAAGAATACCTCCCTTTACCTGCATCTGTTTTTTGCCATTATCGTTGTAGTTGAACTTGCTGGCCGGCTTTTGGATAATATTCAAATGGAGTATTTTGTGAAACCGCTGATAATGATCTGGATAGCAATATATTTTATGCTATACAAAAAGAAAAGTGCTTTTACGATACCCCTACTGTTTGCCTTCTTCTTCTCCTGGGTGGGAGATAATTTCCTGATGCTATCAGGAAAAAATGAGCTTTTCTTTTTTGCAGGTGTAGGTGGATTCTTCTTTGCGCAAATATGCTACATCTACACCTTTGCCAGGTACAGTGAAAATGGGGAAAAAGGAAAGCTGCAAAAGCATGCATGGTTGTCCATCTTTTTCTTTGCTTATGTGGCTGGAATGCTAATTTTGTTGTTTCCCGGACTGGAGGGGATGATGAAACCCATTATCACCATCTACGCTCTTTCATTAATACTTATGTCGATGATGGCTCTGAACCGCTCAGGAAGGGTAGGAGCCATGAGCTTCAAACTTGTTTTTGTAGGTTCCCTGCTGTTCCTGCTTTCAGATAGCATGATCGCTTTCAACAAGTTCAACAGCGATATTCCCCTGGCCGGGTTTCTGATTATGATCACTTACATAGCGGCACAATATCTGATTATGAGGGGATTGATACTGGAAAAATAGCTAGGGTAGCGGGCTAAGGCTGACAGCTTCCATTGCAGGGTCAATGCCCTTCATATATTGATCAAATCCAAGGGGTGTCAACACATCGGGAATTATTGCAGGTAAATCCTCATCCAGCAGGGTAAAGTAGCGTGTCGGGTAAGAGACAATCAGTCTGGATTCAGGCAGTACAAAACGATTTACTTCTCCAAAATGGTTGGGTTTTCCACTGGTTTCTTCTCCCACCAGGATCACCTTTTCACTTTTCATGAAATCGACCGTATTGATGATGGCGGATGCACTGGTTACTCTCCCCACCAGTACAAAAATGTCTCCATGATCTTTTGGCAATGCTTTGCTGATCTTCCTGATAAACTCAGTACCCTGGGATGCATGCCCCCCCTTGTTGAAGCGTATGTCAAAAACCAGTTTATCAATCTTCTTTTTCTTTAGCACCGGGAATACCTCCTTTTCGAACTCTTTAAATGAGGGCATGAATAAAGCAGAAGCCCCTGATCCATAA
>QMPQ01000400.1 GCA_003648635.1 Bacteroidota bacterium
CAATAAAGGGATTGCCTTTCCGGTCTTTGCCCCAGCTTACACCACCTTCCCATGGCGGCCTTTTACTAATTTGTGGCTTGCCCCCAAATTCGATTTGTAAGTATTTAATATCTCCTTTGTTCTGCGCGCCATTCAATTGTACAAACCAGGCATTTCCATCTTTTGTAAATTTCTGCTTAACTCCGTCCTGCGAAATACTTATAATTTGCATGGGTGGCTGGAGGTCTATCTGCATTAAATCACTTGTTTCAATCACCCGATAGCCGACCAGGTTGCTGCCTGTAAAACTACTGTCAGTGGGATTAACATTCACGCTTAAATGGTAATAGGTCAAATCCCACCAGGCCCGTTCCGGTGTAATGCTACCCCTGAGTGTATCTTGCCTGGTAAATACCGGATCCTGGGCAAATATAGCTGTTGACAGAAGCACAACTCCAATAAGAAGTCCTGATACTCTTTTCATCATAGATTCAAATTATTTAGTCTGCTTCAGCACGAATTGCTTCAATCTCATCAATGGTTTGGGGTTTTCGCTTACCCAATAATTGGGCACCATTCTCAGTCATCACAAAATCCTCTTCATTTCTGATTCCTCCAAAATCCCTGTATTTATTCACTGTATCCCAGTTTATAAATTCGTTGAATTTACCCTGACTCCTCCATAAATCAATCAATTCAGGGATTAAATAGATTCCCGGTTCAATGGTATATACGTATCCGGGTTGCAGTGGCTTTGCCAATCGCAAGGATTTTAATCCGAACTGGGTGCTTTTGGGTTTTCCTTCGTACCCTACCCAGACCTCACCGAGGTCTTCCATGTCGTGAACATCCAATCCCATCATGTGGCCAGTCCCACAAGGGAAAAAGAGGGCATGAGCACCAGCTTCAACAGCATCGTTCACATTTCCTTTTGTCAGACCCATCGATTTCAATCCATCGAATATGGTGGCGGCTGCAGCAATGTGAGCGTTTTTAAATGGTTTGTTCAATTGCGCTGCATCGATTGAAGCCTGGTGCGCGTCAAGGGTCAGCTGGTAAATCTCTTTTTGTACCGGTGTGAATTTTTTACTCACGGGAAAGGTACTTGACAAATCACCCGCGTAGCACATTTCATTCTCGAAACCGGCATCAACCAAAAACAGGTCTCCCTCTTTTATAGTATTTCCATGATAATGATTGTGCAGGGTTTGTCCGTTTTTTGTTGCTATGATCGGAAAGGAGATATTTCCCCCGGCGGCAATGGCAATTTTTTGGATCTCCGCTGTAACCATGGCTTCAGTCATGCCGGGTTTTGCAAATTTTATGGCTGCTACATGCATATCCACAGAAATATCCACTGCTTTGTTCAGCTCAACAATTTCTTCGTCCGTTTTGATTTCACGCTGACTAACCACAGCCTTAACCAGGTCAATAGAAAATTTTTCGACTACTTCATGGGGTGCGATCCCAATTAACTCCTGTAATTTTATTTTACTTTCAGGGCGATACAAGGGTAAAAAATGAATAGTTTGCCCCATTTGTTTTGCTTTGCTGAGAACTGTTCCAAGTTCAGTAGTTACTTGTACATAAGCAACGCCGCATTGATTAGCCCTGTCAACAATAGTTGGTTTTGGCCCCATAAATACAATATCATCAATGGTAAAATCATCTCCGAAAATTATCTCTTTGTCATTGTCTATATCAATAATGGCAGCCATTCCCGGGTGCTGAATTCCAAAATAGTACAAAAAAGTACTGTCTTGCCTGAAGTGATAGGTATTGTCGGCATAATTCATGGAGGATTCCTCATTACCGAGAAAGAGGATCAAACCTTTTCCAACTTTTTCCTTTAATATTTTTCTTCTTTCTATATAAGTATCTTTTTGAAACATGTTTTATAGTTTTAAATATTGATTAATCATCTGATTATAATACCATTCATCCAAGGCTGTTCTCTTAAAAGGCCCTGTAAGGTGCTTCCAGTAATTTATTTGCTCTTCGCTCCGAAAACTTAGCTTTCTCAATCTTCCAATGTAATTTCTTATTTGGGAAACGATTTGCTATAACCCCCAATAAAATGGATTCTGTTAATCGGGCCGCGTAAGAGAAGGGGGCGCTGCAGGTAGCATTTCCCAAACAGGCATCCACAAACTGATGGTAATGGTCAACTATTTCAAGCTCCGGGAAATCAATTTTTTCATATTTTCCATTCACAATCAATAAGGGATAATCCCAGTGAGGCAATAGTAAATTGCCTTTTTCCCCAATAAATAATGCACCCTGATTGGGAAGTTTTTCTGCATCAGGCAGTATAAAATCCTTGTCTGTCCCAGGTGCACCCGGACCATCATACCATACCCATTTTAATTTCTCCGTTGTATACCTGGTCCCGGGAAACTCATAGGTAACAACGTTTTTTTCCGGGTGTCCGAAGCCCGTAGGCTTTCGGCACACGGTGGTTATGGTTTCCGGAACGTCTAATTCCAGAGCAGTGTAGGGAGTGTCAAAAATATGTACACCCATATCACCCAGGGTCCCGCAGCCATAGTCAAGCAGCTTTCTCCAGTTTCCAGGATGGTAAATCTTATCTTTATAAGGCCTCTCAGGAGATGTCCCTAACCAGAGATTCCAATCTAAAGTA
>QMPQ01000401.1 GCA_003648635.1 Bacteroidota bacterium
GATCAACTGGAAATGAAGCAAAATTCTCTAAGGAAGAACAAGCTTAATGCCCGGAGCACCAAGGTAGACCTGGACTACAATGTTCAGGTGAAGAAACTTAGGATAGCTTCTTTGAAATCGGAACTGGAAGATCAGGAGCAATTGCTTGAGGTAGGTGGGATCTCCCCGGCACGATTTGAAAAAACCAAACAGGAGCTTGAACTTGCCGAGAAGGATCTTATAATGCTCAAGGAGAAAAACTCTATCAATTTGCAACAACTGGAGGCTGATGAAGAGGGGCTGAGACTCCAGATCGAAATGCAAGAAAAGGAACTTGCAGTCAAAGAGGAAGCATTGAGTAAAATGATTATCCGGGCCCCATCGGCAGGGATCATTCTATCGATCCGGGGGAAGGTTGGTGAAAAGGTAGATAACGATCGCCTGTTGATTGAGATGTCGGATCTGACCAACTTTAAGATCCAGGGAAAGGTTGATGATGACTACTCAGAACAACTTAAAACCGGGATCAGGGTTTATGTGGGTTTGGACAATGAACAGCTGACCGGGGTGGTAGGTACTGTGAATCCTGTGATCAGGGACCGTAAAATTGAATTTGATGTGAACCTTAGGGAGAGCAATCATTATAAATTGAGGCCAAACCTGAATGTAAGCCTGGATATAGTAAGGGAAGAACGAGACAGTGTATTGCGCATTAATAACGGACCTGCAATTGGCCGGGGCAATGAACATAAGGTATTTGTTTTGCAAAATGGAAATGCAGAAGAACGTGAGATTAAAACAGGAATGAGAACAGAAGAGTATGTGGAGGTGATAGAAGGTCTTACCGAAGGTGAAAGGATCGTGCTTTCTGATATTTCTTCGGTGGAGGATCTGGAAGAATTAGAGCTTGAAGAATGAAAGGAAAGTTCTCCATCGGCCTCCAGTTTATTCTGCTGCTGTTTTCAGCAGTTCGAGCAGACAGTCAGGAATCCTTACGAGTCTCCCTGAGTCTTCGAAATGTGGTAGATCTGGCCATCTCCCAATCCTCCTCGGTCAAATATGTGCAGAACCAGGATGTGAACTATTACTGGCGTTGGAAAAACCACCAGACAAGATTTCGCCCCCAGCTTGTCCTTGCAGGGAACCTGCCGGATTTTGAAAACCAGACCAAACCTATCACCCAGCCTGATGGGAGTATTGAATTTACCCATGTGACACAACTGCAGACCTCAGCCCAACTTGCTCTCACTCAACCCATCCCCCAATTGGGAGCATATGTATATGCTGCTTCGGGTCTGGTGCGTTTGCAGGATTTCAACAACAATACCATAAGCTATTCAGGAGTTCCTGTGAGTGTGGGAATCACGCAACCCCTCTTTGCTTATAACTGGATGAAGTGGTCACGGATGACCGAACCCCTGGTATATGAAGAAGCCCAGAAGAGATTTATCGAATCCATTGAGGAGATCTCCTACAATGCAACAGCCCGTTTTTTCAACTACCTGAAGATCCAGACCGACTATTCCCTGGCTGAAAGCAATCTATCCAATAGCAGGGATAACCTGAAGATTGCTGAAGTAAAGAGGGGCCTGGGGAGTATTTCAGGGAACGATTTCTCCAGGATACAACTATCAGTGTTTAATGCCCAGAAGGCCCTGAACAATGCCCGTATCAATTTGAAGAATGCCGATTATGAGTTGAAAAAATACATTGGACTGGACCAGGATAAAGTGATCGAGCTGATCATTCCTCTGGATATGATTCTCTGGGAGGTGGATCCCGATCTCGCCCTGACCGAGTCAATGGATAACAGGAAGGAGAGTCCGCAGTTTGAACGAAGGCTAATTCAGGCAGACAGGGACCTGACCCGGGCCAAAAGGGAAGCTGGTATTGGTGCTACCCTGAGTATGAGTTATGGGGTATCCAACAGTGCTGATAATCTAAGCGGGATATATGAAGATCCGGAGCAGCAGCAGAATGTGAGACTGGCTCTGAGTGTCCCCATTATGGACTGGGGACGTTCCGAGTCCAGGGTTAAGCTGGCCGAGTCGCAGCGTGAGCTTGTACTCTATGATGTGGACCAGGACCGGCAGGATTTTGAGCGTGGCGTTGTGGTCCAGGTGGAGCAGTTTAACCTGATCAAATCACAGATTGCTACAGCTGAGGCTGCGGACAAGGTGGCTGAGGAGGGGTATAAAATTGCATTGAAGAAATTTCAGAACGGGGAGATCAGCATTACTGATCTGAATATCTCACTGCAGGAGCGGGAAGGAGCAAAGCGGGATTACATCCAGTCCATCGAGAACTACTGGGAGTCTTACTACCGCCTTAGGGAGGTGACGCTCTACGATTTTGAGTTTCATCAAAAGATCTATTATACCAACCCGATGCTAGGCACACAATAATAGATAAATAACATGTAAACAGCCATATTATGAAGAAGCTTATTGTACTGGTGGTATTGATGCTAATGCCTGTGAACTAGGTGAAACTTTTACACTTGACTACTCTGCTATCGTCCCGGATGGTGATCCATCTGGTTTCGGTAATGTTCCTTACGAGTTACACCTTCAGGGAACAATCATCAGTACGAATGATGCCCCTGTAGCAAGTGCTGACCCTGTAGCTACAGCCGTAAA
>QMPQ01000402.1 GCA_003648635.1 Bacteroidota bacterium
GCTGGGCGAATACTGCAGGACTGGCGAAGAGCGTGAACTTCCCGGGATTACCCCCGGCAGGATCCATCATTACCGTCGCCTTATTTCCAATGTAGTCAATGATACCCTTCATACAGCCTTCCCCATTACGGTGGCCGCCCTGGAGGACAGCCAATGGGAAGAGCTTGTTCAGGATTTTTTCTCACAAGGGATTCCGCAAACCCCTCAGGTTTGGAAACTGCCCTTCGAGTTTTATGAGTTTCATGCCGGCCGGGAGACCGGGAAAAAGATGGACCTACCATTTTTAGATGACCTGCTCTATTTTGAGTGGATGGAGATTGAGATCCATACCATGGCGGACAGACCTTATCCAGAATTTGTAAGTAAGGGGGATCTCTTCAAGGACACCCTGGTTTTTAATCCGGAATATGAAATCTTGCAACTGGAATACCCAATCCACACACACCCGGTTAGCGAGGCCCTCCAAATGAAGGGGGACCACTTTGCATTGTTATACAGACTCCCTGAATCGGGGCATGTACAGTTCCTTGGCCTCTCGGCCCTAAACGTATACATTATTACACGTCTTCAGGAGGAGAATGTACCCCTGAATGAGATTAAAAATGAATTCGCCCGTGTGGCAGGAATAGAGAGTGGAAGGTACCTGGATGATGCCTTAGAGAAATATCTCGGGGATTTGCTTGAGCGAAAAATGATCCTCGGGTTCAAAATCTCCAAGGAGACAGCTTAATCAGTCCTGTTGAAGGAGGGTGGACGTTTCTTATTAAATGAGGTGGCTTCCTGGTAGGCTGCGGCCACAGCCAGGATGCTTCCCTCATCAAACAGGTTTCCAAGGAAGGAGATGCTGGTGGGGGAGCCTGAATCCTTAAATCCATTGGGAACCACCACCACCGGGTGACCGGTCAGATTGGTGGCCAGCAGCTGGTTTCCTCCATGGAAGGAGGGAATCACTACCACATCGAAATCCTTTAAGCGTTTGTAGTAGTCTTCAATGAGGTCGTGCCTGATCCGGTTGGCCTGGATATATTCCACAGCTGTGATATACCGGGCAGTGCGGAACTTGTTGGGCCAGGCATAGCGGTGCTGCCGCACCAGAAGACTATCCCGGTTGGAGCGGGTCAGCTCATCAAAGGCTGCTGCTGCTTCTGCTTCCAGGATGATGGACATGGCATAGTAGGGGAGATCATCGTTGTCCAGTTCCACTGGAATCAACTGGGCCCCCATTTTTTTCAATACCTTAAGTGTTTGCTTATCAAAATTTGATACTTCGTAGTCATCATCAAAAGCACTTTTAAAGTATCCTATACGCAGTGAGGAAAGAACTACCTCGCCAGGATAGGTGAATCCAGCATCCAGAAGAGTTTTATCGGTCCTATCCAATCCCCTGATGGCATCAAAGACAATGGCACAGTCGGTGGCGCTTCTGCATAGGGGACCCACCTTATCCATGCTCCAGCTAAGTGCCATGGCTCCTGAACGGGTGACCCTGCCATAGGTGGGTCTTAATCCTGTGGTTCCACAGCGCGTGGATGGAGAGACAATGGATCCCCAGGTTTCCGTTCCAATGGCAAAGGGGAGCAGTCCGGCAGCAGTAGCGGAGGCCGATCCGGCAGAGGAGCCGCTTGAGCCCTCCTCCAGGTTCCAGGGATTGCGGGTGGTATCTGCAAACCAGACATCCCCCATGGCCAGGGCTCCCAGGGTGGTTTTAGCCACCAGGATGGCCCCTGCCTCCTCCAGTTTCTTGATAATCCCGGCAGTCTCGTCCAGTACCTGCTCTTTGTAAGCCCCTGCTCCCCAGGTAGTGGGATAGCCAGGAAATGAAAAGAGATCCTTTGCTCCGAAAGGAATACCATGAAGGATCCCGCGATCCTTGCCGGATGCCAGTTCCGCATCCATCTTTTTAGCCTGTTCAATGGCGTGCTCTTCGGTTAGTGTTACCACACAATGCAGTTGCGGATCAAATTTTTTCAGTCGATTCAGGAAAAACTCGGTCAGGGCCAGGCAGGAGATCTCCCCGGAACGGATCAGTGAGGCCAGCTCAGGGATCGACATAAAGGCCAGGTCGACCTCCCAGCCTGGCCTGGAGATGCCTTCAGGAATTTCCCATATAATCTTTGGTGTTGCTTCCGGAATCTGAAAACCATAGGGCAAAGGATTAAACTGGATGGCAGGTGGGGTGGAGTTGGACAGTCCATAGGCCCTTATGGCCCTGTAGGCATCCATCAGGTCTGCCATTCCAGAGTCGATCATAGTTTGTTCGATGGAGTCGAAGATCAGGTCCATGGGATTCATGGCATGGTAGGTGGAATCGATCTCTACCGTGATCTCAGGATCTTCCCCGGTTTCCGTGGTGTTGTTTTTACAGGATGTGGCATATAGTACAAGGAAAAAGGACAGAAGCGATATTCGTATCCCTCTGTGAGTCAGGCAAAGGCTGGTCATGGCAACAGGTTTAGGCTTTTACAGGGGAAATATACAAAAAAAGCAATTCAATTTTTTGCGATTTCAAAGAGATCATCTATATTTGCAGCCGCTAAAGGGAGCTTAGCTCAGCTGGTTCAGAGCACCTGCCTTACAAGCAGGGGGTCACTGGTTCGAATCCAGTAGTTCCCACA
>QMPQ01000403.1 GCA_003648635.1 Bacteroidota bacterium
CAGAGAGAATCGATGAAAGTCTACCTGTCGAACTTAAAAGTTTCCAGTTTTATATCGTCCATTCCAACCTTATCGAAAGGATATTCCATTTGATCCTGAATATTGAAAAGGGAGATTAATATGAATTCTGTAAATAACACAGTGAAAAATGCAACCCATTTAGATGATTCCATTCCCACATGGTAGATGATGGTAGGAGCATAAATAATCGGAAAAATATAAATGGAATATTCACAGTAGGCTTTAAGGCTTATTATTGTACGATGTACATGAATGGCATTCAGGTTTTCTATTGATTCATGCAAATCATACAGGAAACGAAATATTTTGACTCTATATCTTGCAGAAATTAATTCATCCTTAACTGTGATGAAATTGAAAACTTTTTGAACTCTATCATCAATATCTTTAGTGCCGCAATCACTTTTACTAAGATGTGCTGTTAATTCATTGCTGATTTCCAATAGAATATTTGTGATTTCCCTTTTATCATTTTCAGTAAGTTTTGGGGAGTTCTTGAAATAATAGTTCAGTGTTAAAAGAGCACTTCTAAACTGACTTAGATACTCCAAGGCCCTCTCTCTGCGTTTAAAAGAACCCCGAATATTGAAAACCAATGGGAAAATGATTGCAATACTTAATAGGGTTAAGTCGATATTGTAAGAAAATTTAAAAATATATGATATCCATAAGGCTACAAGGGCAATTACCAATGCAATTAAGGTCCTGAAGTTTAAAACTACTAGATATTTCTTCATTTGATTTGAATACTTTGATTATCAATTTAGCTTAAGTAGGATTGGATGTATAAATATAGATCAACTGTTTGTTATATTCAAATCTATGTATATAAGGGCATTTGACTTTAGCAAAGTATGTAGATACTGAAGAGGGGGATACTTTGGTATGAACGTATTCTATAAATTCCTCTAACCATTCCCGGTCAATCTCTGTGAATAGAGCTGTACCCCCACAAAAGTCATTAAGGTGTTTAAACGTATTAAGCCAAGCTGTTTTTGAATTCCCCCCTCTCTTATTCATCTGCTTCTCAAAATAAGCAATGAAGTTTTGGTTTAGTTTTTCTTTGGTGGGGAACCCATGGGCTTCATTAGCTAACTCCATCATTCGTTTGGCCTTGATATTCTCGGCCAATTTCAACTTCTCATTTCTGTAAGTCTTGTCCTCATGGGTTCTAGGTAGATGCCAAGGAATTCCCTTTTGCGTTTTCCCTTGCGATAATAGATATCCAGATACAAGGAATAGCGGGGCTTTGAGGTACCTTTCCTTAATCGCATTTTCCTTCTCCTCAGATGTACTTTCATACCTTAATCTTTGAGTTAAATTAAGGGACAAAAGTGACAAACCAAAGGAATAAGAGTCTAATCTTTAGTGATTTGACTTGTGCTTACTAATTTCATAACTTGCATAGAACCATCAAAAGCCTCAACATCATGAAACCGAAAGTGTTTTTCTCGTTAGTTATCCTTGCTTTCATCCTTCATTCCTGCAATTCTGAGAAAAAAGAAATCGTTGGACCTTGGAATAACCTAAAAATATCAGAATCTATCACTTGGTTTCATTTTTATAATAATGGCACCTATAGAAATCTTGTTTTTGAACAAGGGAGCTCTAATGATAAGGGATATACTGTATTTAAACACGGTTCAGCTGGATTTTATAAGTTCATTGGTTCCCGTGAATTTAATCTATACCAGATTGATATTGATTTTTCTTCAGTAATTGGTAAGCGAATAAGCGATCCAGCGATAGGAATGTACTTCTCAGAATCTCTGGACTCTCAGGTTGAACTTGATCTGGATGGGATAGAACCTTCATTCCTCGCTGAAGTACAGGGTGATGGATAGAACCTTCATATCACAAAAAATGGTAATGTCATTATAAGTCTTAGTCTGAGGGAGGTAAAATTCACAGATAAGAGATAAATACGATTGGATTCTAGTTAGCTGCAATCATATACTGATACAAGTAATATCCTGGTTTACCTGGTATTTTCAGTGACAACCGAGTGATAAATAAGAAACCATTATTTAAAATTCTCTAATACGTTATACCAGCGAAACCCACAAACCCTCTTTGTTCTTCTCCACCCTGGCAACATTGTTTTTGGTGAGCCCTTTTATGGCCTTGTCCCACTTCTTGTTGCTAAGTCCGGTCTGTTCTTTTAATTCATTGAGGTCAATGGGAGAATTGGCTTTCAGCAAATTGAGAACCGCTTTTTCATCCTCGGTCAGCTCAACATCCTCTTCCTTTGGACTTTGCTCGGGTTGGCTTTGCAGATCTCCGCTTTGCTCCGATTCGCCATCGCGAGCTCCGCCTCGCTCTGGTTTCATTTGCGGGAAGAAAAGAACTTCCTGAATACTGGGCTGATTGGTCATCAGCATCACGAGGCGGTCCATTCCCATTCCCATTCCTGAGGTGGGGGGCATGCCATACTCCAGGGAGCGAACAAAGTCCATATCGATAAACATGGCTTCATCGTCCCCTTTTTCGGACAGCTTCATCTGTTCCTGGAATCGAGACAGCTGGTCGATAGGGTCGTTTAATTCGGTGTAGGCATTGCAAAGCTCTTTCCCGTTGACCATCAG
>QMPQ01000404.1 GCA_003648635.1 Bacteroidota bacterium
ACCTTGAGTATTCCCTGGTTGAATAAATCTTCAAGCCAGGGAATTATTCTCAAATCAGTAAATTTATTCTGCTCCAATTACTGCAGGCATATCCTGCTGGAATGGATTTCTGTTTAATTGTTGCTCGCCAACAGGAACCGTACCTGGCAAAATTTCAAATCTTAAATCAAAATGTATTAGCGTTGATTTTAGTTTTTCAATAATACTTACATCACCACTGGTCTTTGCAGTACCATCTGCTATCATTTTGTCCAATGTTTTTACCCCCATCATAACCAGGTCAAGATCAGTACGATTAATCGTAATCGTTAAATCAGCATTTTCATCATTAAACCCTTCTATGTTGTTTAGAGTGGAATTGCTTAGCTCAATTAAGTATTTCTCACCATTATCGGGAGTAATTAAGTTAATACTAAATTCCAAGTCCTTGGCCTTTTCCGAAACCATTCTGATACCTAAAAAGTCGAGCCAAAGTCCGGTTCCCATTGCTTTAATTAAATCAGGGCCACTACTTTTCGGTGAAGCTCCCGCAGGTATTCCATTTCTTAGCTCAAATGCACCTGCTAAAAATGCATTCCTTAAACTTGTACTTTCTTGTTGATACCCCATTTGTTCATAACAGTCGGCAAGTAATTCTTTCCCTTCCTGATTACCGGGATTGCCATAAGCCAGTTTATTTAATATCTCTATGGCGTGCAAGTATTCACCTTTATTGTAAAGTTCCCGCCCTTTTGTTATTATTGGTTTTGCTCCTCCCATCATTTCTACAAATAAAGCTGATGACTCATAGGGTGATAAAGGAATTAAATTGGCTGGATTACCATCCCAATGACCTAAATACCTATTCACAACACCTCTGCTGTTATTTCCAATATCACCATGGTATGATCTGGCAGCCCAGCTGTTCTGTAAACTTTTAGGAACTTTATATTCATTATGAATTTCATTAATAGTTACTCCCTGATTTACTAAATGTAACACGCCATTATTTAAGTGCGCATAAGTATCTCTCTGATCTTTCATTACTTCCTGAACCCGCTCATTTCCCCAACGCGGCCACGAATGAGATGCGAACATAACTTCTGCTTCTTGCCCGAATAGGTACAATGCTTCATTTATGTTTTTTGACCAGTTCAGAGCATCGCGTACCATTGCACCTCGTAAGGTATATATATTATGAATGGTTGCCGTAATATTTTCTGCCGCCCAGAAAGCTTTCATATCCGGAAAGTAAGTATTCATTTCGCAAGGAGCTTCTGTATCAGGAGTATCCTGAAATATCATTTTTACTCCATCAATTGTCATCTCTTGTATATGCTCAGTAATAGTAACGTTTGGGGCAAGTAGTCCTACAGTCCCAGCAGCAACTCCTTTTCCAATTGCCTGATCTACATGCCCATAGGGGTCGGCAGGTAATAAAACACCATACTGCATAAACATTCTTCTATTCATTGCGTTTCCTGCATAAATATTTTCTGCAACGGCATGCTCCATAAACCCTGTAGGAGCAATTACTTTTATCTTGCCGCTTACAACATCCTTTTCATCAACAACACCACGAATACCAGCCCAGTGATCAGCATGCGAATGCGATATAACAACAGCCACAACAGGTCGCTCACCCAATTTTTCATTTATTAAGTCTAAAGCAGCTTTTGCTGTCTCTTTTGCTGTTAATGGATCGAAAACTATCCAGCCTGTTTTACCTTTTATAAAAGTAATATTTGCTAAATCAAATCCTCGTACCTGATAAATACCAGGTATTACCTCATACAAGCCATAGTTCATATTAAGAATGGCCTGACGCTGAAGTGAGGGATGGATGCTATAGAAATCTTTTCCTTCTAAAAGGTAATCGTATTTGCCCATGCTCCAGGCAACATGCCCGGCTTCAGCCATAATCTCTCTGTAATCTGGCTCGGCAATAAAGCCTTTCTTTTGCTCATCAAAATCCCGTTCATCTTTAAACGGCATTTTGTTTTTTAAGTCCTTCCATTTTGTTATGGTGAAATCTGAAGGGGTTTTTCCTTTGGGATCAAAGTGTTTTTCTTGTGCGAACATTATAGCTCCATGGAAGAACACTAGAATGATAATTATACTGATAATCGAAACTCTATTTTTCATCTTAAACTCCTTAGGTTAGTGTTTAACGGCTGAGTTCTATTTATCACAGCATTATTTAATCACAATGCTATCAAAAGATGAAGATTCTGTCATTTCGAATCCCGACGTAGTTTGTCGGGTGTGAGAAATCTCGTAAATAGTTAGAGATTTCTCAATCGCTACAAAACAAGCTCATTTCGAAATGACAATGAAATTATACTACGAAGCATTATTTGCTGTCATCATTAGAACTCAGCCTGTTTAACTTCGTTCCCCGACTTTTTCAGGTCAGGGAGCGAAGCCTCAAGGGTATTAGTCTATCACCGACTCATGTTGGCCTACCTCAAGATTCTGAGGTGCTTTTCCTGTGAATCTGTATCTAAAGTGGAAGAAAGCATAAATAACGTTCACTGCGACACTTAATCCCACCAGTACCCAAACGATTCCTTCGCTGCGAGGCAAAGTCTCAGTAAAAGTTATATCGAGATCGAACATATAACT
>QMPQ01000405.1 GCA_003648635.1 Bacteroidota bacterium
AGGGATGCCCCAGCCTTAACAGCCTGATCAATAATATCAGCTGTCCCATTATGATGACCCAGGGAAACCACTACACCACTATCCCTGCATTTTTCAATAAAGGGAATGGCACCTTCCATTTCCGGGGCCACAGTAATGAGTCTGATCCCTCCTTTAGCTGCCTCCTGGAGCGCTGTAAACTCTTCCCAGTCAGGAAGCCTTATATGCTCTTCAGGGTGTGCTCCACGATAACCTTGGACAGGCGAAAGATAGGGCCCCTCCAGATGGAAGCCTGGAATCGACATTCCCATCAACTCGTCATTCAGTGTCTCGGCCAGCAGGGAAAAACTCTTTTCCAAACGTTCCTGGTCACGCGTAATTACTGTAGGGTAATAGCTGGTCACCCCCTCCTTCCATAAAGCCCGGGTGGCTTCAAGCATCTGCTCCCGGGTCAATTCCTGGTCGGAGAAATCCACCCCCATGTACCCATTCACCTGAATATCTATCAAGCCCGGGGCCAGGTAGACTTCCGGCTTATCGGCGCTTGAACGAAACTTTTCGATTTGAGTTATTATCCCATCAACGATCTCAATGCGGACCGGTTCACCATCTTCGTAAAGTAAGCCCTCAACATAGGTGGCCCCTTCTTTATCGGTACAGCCCGAAAGGAAAATCATAATTAAAAGGATGTAAGAGTAGAATCGTAAAATCATTTATCCGGGAATTGGTTCCAAATATTAACTCTAAGCAATATAGAAAGATATACAAATTTGACTCGTATGTATGGATTGAATATTTTTATATGGAAGAAAAAAAAAGTCATGGCTGGAAGTAAAGTTAAAATCTGGAAACAGGATCCCAGTGTTCTTAACATTGGCATCCGCTCATCTTACATCTCAACAGAGGTTCAGAACGGACCTGCAGATAGTGATATCATTCTGCAGGGCATGCCCCATGTAGTGGGGAACGCTGAAAAGGATTTCATCTTTTACCCGGAAGAGAATCCCCTGGAGTTTGATGCAGTTCACACCTTTACAATTGTTCGTCAGGTGCTAACCATGCTCCGGCGAGCGCTGAACCGAATGGATATAACACAGAACTTCAACTGGTACTGGGGAGCAGAGCCCATCCAGGTGTACCCAAGAGCTGGTCTGGATGCAAATGCCTACTACAGCAGAAATGAAAAGGCCCTGCGTTTTTTCTATTTCCATCCCTCAGGAGACGAATCGAATTCTCTGATTTACACCTGTCGCTCCTTCGATATTGTGGCCCATGAGGTGGGTCATGCAGCATTGGATTCCCTTAAACCTGAGTTCCTGAGTAGCAGCTGGCACCCACAAACCGGAGGGCTACACGAATCCTTTGGCGATCTGACCGCCATCTTTACCATGCTGGCCCAGTTGGATGTATGCGAAGCCATCGTAGTGGAATCCAAAGCGGACCTGCATACCAAGACCTTCTTCCCTATCCTGGCAGAACAATTTGGGGAAGCATTTGGTCGACCCATGGGTCTTCGAAATGCTGACAACGACCTTAAGATGAGTGATGTCTCCACCGAAGTCCATGACATTTCCAGGGTATTCACAGGAGCCATTTATGATATCCTGGCCGATTTCTTCGAACTTTACCAGAACCCGGCCCTCTATGACCATGCCGAGTCTCTTTTCAAAGTGGGCAAGTATTTGACCTCCCTGGTTATCGCCTCCCTCTGGCAGGGTCCCGATGCCAATGCCACCTATACGGACATTGCCAACAAGATGATCGAACTGGAAAGTGATGACGCACGGAAGGAAATCATCAGAGTTCAGTTTAAGAAAAGGGAAATCCTGGATGCACCTGTTGGCCTAAGAGGTGTAAAGCCCCGGAAGCTATCCTGGAAGGGGTGTTGTGGTACCATGCGTCTAACAGAGCATCAAACTTTATTTGAAAAGAATGTGATCAATGAAGCTTTGTCCTGATTGCGTAACACAATCATGTATCATGAATCCCTTTATATCAAATACCTACCGCGGGTCTGAGTATTTCATAGAAAAGAACCTAAAAACTTTTCCCCACAATTAACCGGATTGCTGCACAACCTAAGCAGGCAAATTTGCATCCTAAAGGAAATGCATGCGCCATGAAAACAAAATTTTCTCTGCTCCTGATAAGCAGCCTTATACTTTTAGTTTCCTGCGAGACAGAGCCCATTCAAAAAGAAACCCCCAAGATTACCCTTACTAAGAAGTCGGCAGAGATCATTGAAGCCGATCATGCCTTTGGCTTTGAGCTGTTCCGGGAAGTCTGCCGGGAAAGTGAGAAGGAAAACATTATGATCTCACCCATGAGCGTCTCTTATGCCCTGGGGATGACTTACAATGGGGCTGCAGGTACCACCCTGGATGCCTTTAATGAGGTGCTCCATTTCGGCGGTCTTACCAACCAGGAAGTCAACGAGAGCTATAAGGACCTGATGGATCAACTGCTGAACCTGAGTGAGGAGGTGGAATTTGCCCTGGCCAACAGCATCTGGTATAAGGAAGGTTACCCTGTACTGGAAGAATTCATCAAGACCAATGAGGCCTATTTTCTCGCAGCTGTGAAAGAGGCCGACTTCTCCGATCCCTTAACTGTGGATTTGATC
>QMPQ01000406.1 GCA_003648635.1 Bacteroidota bacterium
GGTATATCCCAGCTCTTCTATTTCTCTAAATATGCCAATTAGCTTATACCCATTTTCGTTCAGTCGGGCTACAATAAGATCTGTAAATACTTCTATGTTAGTTGAATTAGATCGATTCCTGGTGGCACCACCGCCAAACCGCTAAAGCCCCCGCTAGACCTAGTGTCTTCAGGGGCTTTCCAATTTATGTTGACGGAGGTGTTGATGGCTTTATGCTTTATTCCTTTTCATCTTTTCTTTTGTAACCCACACGTTTTTTTGGCTTCTCCTGTACATCAATAAATTTCTTGAGATATTGGAAGACCAGGGCTATTTTCTCATCCTGTTTGGCTACTTTCTTGTCTAAAGAGTCCATTTGTTGGAGCAGATCTTTATGTGTGAGTATCATCTCCCTGATGTGCACATACACACGCATAATTTGAATATTTACTTTTATTGCTCGTTTTGAGTTAAGTACACTGGAGAGCATTAAAACGCCATGCTCGGAGAAGGCCATAGATAAATACCTTGCTCCTCCCCAGCTTGAGGTGCCAAATTGGCTCCTCAAGTCATTAAATTCTTCTGAAGACAATTCAAACATAAAATCTTCAGGAAACCGGTCAATATTTCTCCTTACGGCTCTCTTTAACTGTTTGGTTTCTATACCGTACAGTTCTGCCAGATCATGGTCAAGCATCACTTTTTCTCCTCTAATTACATAGATCTTTTCCATTACAACTATATCAGGCGGTTTTACGGGTAGGTGATCATCACTCATAGCGTTTTTGATTAAGAATTAAGCAGGGAATGCTTTAGGGACGCAAATTGCGATCTTAAAACACTTTTAATACTTAATGCTCAGCATGGTGAAATATCGTTGCTTTTTTAAAAAGTTCTATCAATTTGTATGATATGATTGTTGAGCGATTTAATCTGGATTTGATGAACATTGTTGAGAGGGACATCAAGGGGATTAGGAGTTTTTCTTGTCCAGATAAGCACGTATTCTAACTAACTCTGAAAAGATGAAATTCACTTCGCTGATTGCACTTGCTTGTTTGCTTACAATGCACACAGCTTGTTCTGACCCAAAGGAAATACCCCAACACTTCTATGGCAATTACTTTGATTCGTCAGGCAAAGAATACTGGACATGCTTAATTCAAAAAGATCAGATAATTTATAAGAATAATTTTTGGAACTACAAGATTAAGTCTTCGTCGGAAAAAGTAATTGAGCTACAAATATCGAACAAATCAGAGGATAAGATAAAACTTCAGGTCCATAAACAGGATTCGATCTATACTATTGTCACTGACAATGAGGAAATAACTTGTATATGAAATAGCCGGGATCTAAAAGTGACGCCTCAAAATATACGGGCTTCTATGAAATCGGGCATTTCAATTATCAAGGGTTTGGTGCTATCCGATTCTGTACCAGATTGGCCAGTTTCCCAGGTTTCTCAACCTCTTTAAGCTTGTCAATGGTGGTATATCCCAGCTTTTGGACCGGTTCCACCCATTTGGTGGAATGCCGCTTGTTATGATTGAGATATAGGAGGATGATCTCTAATCCTCAAGACAGCGAACCGAAACACCATCTCCCTTTGGCAGGCCGTAACGAGTAAATTCTGCCTTGGCTGAATATAATGCCCAGGAATCCCCTATATCGTCATCAAGGTCTTCTGAAGTCCAGAAATAAGTTATTAATCCTAAATACATTTTATGTTCATTATCGCCACTTATGCCACTGGATAATGCCGTAAATCCACTGGAATTTGTGGCTCCTGCATTTGGACTATTCCAATGATCGGTTCCGGTTTCTTTTAATTTACCCCCATCTGTCTCGGATCCTCCCAGAAAACCCCAAAGTATAACAAATTCAGCATCAGTAGGAAGGCGCCAGCCATCAGGACATACATCCTTTGCTGCTTCCCAGGAATACAAGTAACCATAGGTCTCCGCATATCCATCAACACCCTCATAAACCCAACAACCATCATCGGTTTTAAAAGCCAGATTTTCACCCATCCACACCTGATCGCCTAATTTTATGGTTTTATATTCATGACCATCCCTGCTATCAGTAAAAGAGCCTGTTTCCTGGGAATATGAGAATGTACAAACAGCAACACAAATAACGAATACTAAAGTCAAATGTTTTTTATTCAATCTCATGATAAAGGTTTTAATGTTTATTTCAGTAAGTTACCGGAATCTGAACAGAAAGTCAAGATTGTGTGGCGAAGAGACAACCGAGTGACAAAAAAGCCCTAAATGTATGAAAGGATTCATTCCAAAGAGGATTCTGTGTAATTTTCCTATGGATACTTACCCAACCTTCCATAATATCATTCAGCCCAAGTTGGCATTGGCCTCGATCTTGGTACCATCCAGATAGGCCTCTTTCAGTGTGATAAGCCCCTGATTGGAAAAAATGGGACCCTTGACCACTTCGGGCCGATTCTGGTTGACAAGGTAAATGACCTGGTTATCTGATGATTAATTAATTTATCACATTCCGGCGAAGGATGGTCAATGCTCCTGGTTTTTCCACACAGGCGAGGTAATACAGCTTCAGCACCGTTGGGAATATTTCCCCGAAGGAGA
>QMPQ01000407.1 GCA_003648635.1 Bacteroidota bacterium
AAGTTCAAGTACCAGCTGAAGAATGGGAAAAACCTGGACCTTTACTGGATGGACGGAGGCATAACTCCTGAGTTTCCGGAGGAGCTTGATCCCGATCAGAATATGAACGAAATCATGGGCGACTGGCCCGGGATTGGCGACTATGAAGGGGCCACACTCTTTATCGGGAGCAAGGGAAAAGCAGCCTGTGGTTGGGGAGGTCGCAATCCGATTCTTCTTCCCCTCAGCAGGAATGACGAGATAAATGTGCCACAAAAATACCCCAGGATTGAAGGGGGAATGGATGGACACTACTGGCAATTTATTGATGCCTGCATCGCTGGCTATGGAAATGCCAGCGTGGAGTCTCCTTTCAAGGGATATGCCGGACCTTTAACGGAAACTGTACTTATGGGTAACCTGCTGCTAAGGAGTTTTAATATCCGTGAAAAGATTGTCAGACAGGACCCGGTATATGGAGAAATGGAAGGCTATGTCTTCCCCGGCCGGTATATCAATTACCAGTGGGACGGCGCTTCCATGAGGATCACCAATTTCGAGCAGGCCAACCAGTTCGTTAAAAGAGAATACAGGGAAGGTTGGGGTAAACTGGAACTTTAATTACTTGAGTTTAACTTAAGGTGGGTTACAGTTCACGAATTTTGATATTCCTGAACCAGACGGCGTATCCGTGATCCTGGAGACCAATATACCCCTCTTTGGAGATACCTTCGGTAAAACCAGGGAACCTAAGGAATTTGCTATTTGCCACAAGTTCATCCCATTCAGGTGTCCACAAGGTATACTCAACAACCTTTACACCATTCTGCGTATGGGTGACATTCCCATCCTGCACAAGAATAACTATGGTATTCCATTCTCCGGCTGGATTCACAGTCTTGGGATCCGCTGCGATCATATCGTAAAGTGAACCGGCCAGGTGACTGTCAATTTTATTGTCTGTTGCATCTACATTGTCCAGAACCTGAACTTCCGGCGCAGCATAATAGATGGGTTTACCAGGTAACTCCCTTATATTATAGAAAATACCAGAGTTGGCCATCTCACTGGCTTTCCAGTCGATGGAGAGTTCAAAATTTTCAAACTTCTGATCTCCGAAAAGAATATCCCCGTTTGCGCCCTGGCCGGGCTTTTTACCTTCACCTGTAAACACTTTCATGGCATCATCTTCAATCACCCAGTTTACAGGCATTTCGCTTCCATTGCACTGCCTCCATCCGCTAAAATCACTTCCACTAAATAGCAGGACCCATCCATCGGCCTTTTCTTCTTCATTTAGCTGATTTACATTTTGGCCGAGACCTGGCATTGTAATTACTATGGCAAGCACGCTCATTAGGGATAAAACAAAATTTCTTTTCATTGGAGTATATTTAATTTAGATTTACGATATGGATCTGAAAAATACGAAAAGTATCTCATTCTTGCTACTTCTGATGCTTTCGCTAAGTTTCTCATGTAAGCGTTCCAACAATGTTGAGGAAGTCATTGGCAGTGAGAGTAAACCCGAGACAGTTGTAAAGCGAAGAGATGACGGCTCCGTTTCAAGTGTTAACCAGGTTAATGAAAATAATAGGGTGCATGGAGTCAGGGCAACTTATTATGAGGATGGGAAGACCCTTTATTCAAAGCAAACATATGATCGCGGAAAAAAGCAGGGACCTGCTACCTGGTACTACATGAATGGTAAGGTCTTCAAGCGGACTAATTTTGAGGATGGGAAAAGGCATGGACTTACCAGGGTCTACTATAAGGATGGCAGCCTTTCGGCTGAGTTTGAGTCAGAGAATGGGAATGTCTTACCCGGATTAAAGGAATATAAGGAGGACGGTTCGCTGGTGACATCTTATCCTGAAATACAGTTTAAGGAAATTGATCTGATTGCCAGCAAGAGTAGGCTTGATCTGGAAATGTCTTGTAAGAAAAAAAGGAGTGGGGTCAAGTTTTTTATTCTACATGAAAAGGATGGAGTAACAAGCAGGGTTTACCTGATTACCAAGGATGATAAAGCTCTATTACAATTCTATGTGAGGCCAGGGGAGGTCCTTGATAGAGAAGTGGATATCCTGGCTGAGATTCCCACTGAACTGGGAAATATCCTGGCAAGGAAGTACAGTTATCAGCTTAGCGTATCAAACTAAACTTGCTAAGCTACAGACGAAAGGTATGGGTGTATTTTAACAAAATGGCACGGTTATAATAGGGAGGAGGTGCAGGAACTGCGTTGTCATTTACCATAAAACCGCGGTATTCATTGATGACCAGGTAGAAGTCGTTTCCTTCCCTGGGATTGTACCTGAGCCTGAAGTTTCCGACA
The DNA here is from genome assembly GCA_003648635.1 of Bacteroidota bacterium. GTDB lineage: Bacteria > Bacteroidota > Bacteroidia > Bacteroidales. Next base: position 2,318 of record QMPQ01000407.1, read on the forward strand.
AAAACTTCATTTGAATTATTGAGTTGTACAAAGGCACTAGCCGATAGCTTGGTACTGTACATATATAATATGCTGGCCCTGACAATATGACTTCGCATACTCTGGTTCCTGTCCGGGAAACTGACATTATTAAACTGGTAGGCACCGGATAGCTGCAGACTTGCAGAGAGGTTCAGGATGGGCTCTACTCCCACAGAAACAATATTCCCATCAAAAAAGCCCCCCGCCTCAAATTTGATCATGGCCCCAATG
>QMPQ01000408.1 GCA_003648635.1 Bacteroidota bacterium
AAAGGGGCTGAATCCTATAATCATCATACGCCATCCCAAAGATGCCATTGCTTCGTACTATTTTACCAGGTCTTCTGCAGATGCTCCTCTCAATATGCTGCTCCTCAAACGCTTGACTCATCAATACAGCTCATATTATCAGCTTGTTTACAAAAAGAGAGCAAGTATAAAAATTATCCTCTTCGATACGGTGACAAAGGATGAGAGTGCTTTCATAAAGGATATGGCAGAGTGGTTCAGGCTTCCGGCAATGGATGATGCCACAGTTGAGGCCAGGATAAAGTCGTATAAAGATCTGATGAAAGAAAAAGAAGGCGAGAAAGATGTCCGGATTTCGGCACTTCCAAACAAACGTAGGAGTAAGCACACAGGAGCAACAAAAGAACATGTGGAAAATACTCCTGATTACAAATCTGCCCTGGAGATATATCAAAAGCTGAATTAAGCATGAATGTTCTTTTTATTTCCATAGCATGGCCTGCTCCGGGTAATCGAAACCTCTATTCGGACCTGATGGATGAGTTTGCCTTGCATGGACATCGTGTGCATGTGGCCGCAACCCGCTATGATAACGAAGAAGGCGGGGAGGAGTTAAGTGAAGAGAATGGAATTAAAGTACTGCGAATCCATTCCGGGAAGATCATGAAGACTTCCTACTTAAAGAAAGCAACTGTGTTGCTGACCCTTGGGAGAAAACTGCGCCTGGCCATATCCAGGTCTTATGGAAATGAGCACTACGATTTAATTATTGCTCCTACCCCTCCCATAACCCTGTCCATCTTATACAAGAAGCTGAAGCGCAAGTACCAGGCACCCTTTTATTTAATGCTTAAGGATATCTGGCCCCAGGGTTCGGTGGACCTGAAGGTGTTCAGAAAGTACAGTCTTCCCTGGTACTATTTCAGGATTCATGAGAAGCGACTTTACAAGGTGGCGAATCATATTGGGACCATGTCGGCACTGGGTGCCGAATACATACGTTCCAAAAACAGCTTTATTCCCCATAATAAAGTGGAAGTCTGCCCCAATTCCATACGGCCGGCAGAGCATACCACCAATGAGGATGCCCACGCGATCCGGGACAAATACGGCATCCCCAGGGATGCATGTGTTTTTCTATTTAGCGGCAACCTGGGGAAGGGGCACGGACTACACTTTATGGTCGAGGCCATTCAGATCTTATCAGACTATCCAAAGGCTTACTTCGTTTTTGGTGGCGCCGGCACCCATTTTAATTACCTGGAGAGCACTCTGGCAGCGTCTTCTCCCGGAAATGTTTTTCTATACAACTGGCTGCCCAGGAAGGATTTCGAGGACATCCTCACCACCAGCGATGTGGGCCTGATTCTGCTCTATAAATATACCTCCCCGCAGTTTCCCTCCCGGCTCCTGAGTTATCTGGAATACTCCAAAGCCGTATTGTGCGCAGTAAATGAGAGTACTGATATAGGGAGCATTGTTGAACAGGAGGGATGTGGCCTGGAAGTGGAGCATGGTAAGCTTGACGCTTTTGTGAAGGCCGTAAAGTACCTGTCGGAACAGGTGGAAGAAAGAAAGCTGATGGGAACCAGAGCCAGAGATCTGATAATGGACAGGTACACGGCCACCCATACGTATGACGTCATAATGAAGCATTATAATGAAAAATAAAGTCTTACTTCTTGATGGCGGAGGAACACAAACCCTTCCCATTGCAAAGTCCCTGTATAAAAAGGGGCATGAAGTTCATATATTCTTTGAACACAAATTAAACTATGGCTCTGTCACGCGTTATGCATACAAAAAGATTCAAACGTATTCGGTGAAAAATGAAGCAGAGTACATGCCCTACCTGAAGGATTACATCGCTAAAAATGAAATTGATGTATTAATACCCATGAGTGATCCCACAGCTGAGTTTTTAAGTAAGCATAAAGAATCCCTGACTGCCCTGGTCAGGTATGTGGCTCCTGATTACGAGACCTTTATGAAAGGCTATGATAAAAACCTGCTGATGAATGTATGCAGGGAACACGGATTCCCGCACCCCAGAACATTTGACATGCAGACTACAGAAATATCCTCCATTCCGGATTCCATGTTTCCTGCGATCTTGAAGCCAAACCTGACCACCGGGGGAAGAGGTATGAAGATCCTGAATAGCCGGGAAGAGCTCGAGCTGGTCTATGAGAACAATGTAGCAGAATACGGGCAGTGTCATTTGCAAGAGTATGTAGCTCCGGGCGGACAGCAACTTAAGGTCGAGCTTTTTGTGGATGAAAAGCAGAACTTAATCGCTTCTTCCGTGATGCATAAGATCCGGTTTTATCCTGTTTCAGGAGGAAGCAGCTGTTTCAATGTAACGATCAGTGACGATTCACTGGTTAAAATATGTCACGAGGTACTTGTGAAGATTTCCTGGGTGGGATTCGCTGATTTTGATCTGATTGAGGATCCCAAGGATGGAATTAAAAAAATAATGGAGATAAATCCCCGTGTTCCTGCCTGTCTTAAATCGGCAGTGGATTCCGGCATCGATTATGGAAATTTAATTGTAGATGCTTCCATGGG
>QMPQ01000409.1 GCA_003648635.1 Bacteroidota bacterium
TGCAACCTCGATGTCGGCCTTCTTAAGTTGGCCTGCGAGGTACTTATTTGCAGTCACCTGACGCTTGTCGGCCAGTTTGGTATTCAGGTCCAGTTCACCATCGGGAGAAGCATAGGCTGAAATCTCAATTCCTTTAAGCTCGAGCCTTTCATTTTCATTGGCAGCTTGAAGAGTCTCGTTCAATCCGCCGATTTCGTCTTTCTTCATTTCAGACCTACGAACATCGGCCCTGTTAATTACATACTTAATGTCAGCTTCGTAAGATTCAGGAACGATCTGCTTGAAATGGTTGTCAAAATCAATGACTTTGGGATTGTTCTGAACCAGTAGAGGAGTAACAACAATACCGTCGGCCAGTTTCACTTCACCCAGATCAGCTGTTTTGTCCTTAATGGCAGCAGTGACATTGTAGTAAAGTTCTGACATTTTCATAGCATCTTCATAGGTGAAAGTGGTAGAAAGACTGGCTTTTCCACCTCCGTCATAACTGATCAGTTTGTAGTTGTCAGTTGCGTCCTCACCCTGGAGCACTAGAGGGTCGAGGGTTGTTTCACCACCTTCGTACCTGATGACGGGAGTAAGAGTAACCACAGCTTTTTTGTTAAAATACTTGGCTGGGTAGTTTACGTCGATAGTCATATCCACTTCTCCACCATGCATTTCCAGCACTTCTGGAGTTACATTGTAGTCAACAAGAGCGGAGTCTTTGACCATTTTGTTTAGACCACCACAACTGCTTAATACTGCGGCTGCGAGGATAAAAATTGCAATGTTTTTAATGTTTCTCATATCAATCTGGTTATTTGTTGATTTCTCTTTTTAATGGTTAGTATGTTTTCAGGTGCAAAACTAATATTTTTTTGACAAAAATAGTAATTTCTTAGTCGAATGAACGGTTAAGTTACAAAATAAGCCTGTTCAATCCAACACTATAGTCACCTTCAAAGATAACTTTTTTAAGTCCTTGAAGATCTGACTCCCTGTTTACAAAATCAATTTGGCTTGTATCGATGACCAGAATTTTCATCTCTTGCTGCGATTTGAAGAAGCCAAAGTAGCCTTCCTGAACCTCTTTGAGGTATTCGTAGCTGATATGCTTCTCATAGGATCTGGCTCTTAATTTAATGTTTTCAAGCAGTTTTTCTACCGGAACATGCAGGTATACATAAAGATCAGGTTTGGGGGCCTGCAGATTGATGATGGAGAAGAGTTTCTCAAATAACTTCATCTCGTCATCTTTCAGGTTATACTTACTGAATATGAAGGATTTAGCCAGGAAATAATCGCTTATTACAGCTTGTCCGAAAAGATCAGGATGTCCCAGCTCGGTCTTGATCTGATGGTATCTTTCAGAAAGAAAGGAGAGCTCAAGCTGGAAGGCATAGCGGTCCGGATTCTCATAGAATTTTGCCAGGAAGGGATTATCACTGAATGCCTCCAGCACCAGGCGGCTGCCTGACTCTTCTGCCAACAAAGAGGCCAGGCTTGTTTTCCCGGCCCCAATGTTTCCCTCTATAACTAAGTATTTATATTTCAACTAATCGAAAAAAGTGGATTCGGATTGTTAAAATTCAGGTGTAAAGTCCATGTTTTTATAGATAAAGGCCCATACATCGGTATATTCCTGAATGACCATGTCGGTAGGCTTCCCGGCCCCATGCCCGGCATCCGTATTGATCCGGATCATTACGGGGTTCTTACCGCTGTACTTTTCCTGAAGCGTGGCAGCATATTTAAAGGAGTGCGCAGGTACTACCCTGTCGTCATGATCTCCGGTAGTAATCAGAACAGCGGGATAGTTCTTATCAGCTGAGATATTGTGAATGGGAGAGTAGCCCAGCAAATAAGGAAACTCTTCTGGTTCATCGGAGGAACCATAATCCACGGTCCAGTAACGTCCAATGGTAAACTTGTGGAAGCGGAGCATATCCATCACTCCAACCATGGGGATCGCAGCCGCAAAGAGCTCAGGGCGCTGGTTGATTACAGCACCAATAAGCAATCCTCCGTTGGATCCGCCATAGATGGCCAGTCGCTCACTGGAAGTATACTTCTCATCAACCAAATATTCAGCAGCTGCAATAAAGTCGTCGAACACATTTTGTTTCTGAAGGACCGTGCCCGCCTTGTGCCATGCTTCACCATATTCGCCACCACCTCTTATGTTGGCCAGTGCGAATACGCCCCCTTGCTCCATCCATACAGCTCGGGTAGTGCTGAATGAAGGGGTCATGGAGATATTGAATCCGCCATATCCGTAGAGCAGGGTGGGATTGGTTCCATCCAGTTCCACACCTTTCTTATGTACAATAAACATGGGTATTTCTGTTCCATCTTTACTGGTATAGAATACCTGTTTGGTTTCATAAGCTTCAGCATCGAAGTCAACTTCAGGTGCATAGAACAATTCAGAAGTATTTTCTTCTATGCTATATTTGAATGTGGTCGTTGGGTAGTTGAAAGAAGTGAAACTGTAGAAAGCTGTATCGTCTTTCATTTTTCCACTAAAGCCTCCCAGGGATCCGATTCCA
>QMPQ01000410.1 GCA_003648635.1 Bacteroidota bacterium
GCTGAAGCTGAAGCAATAACTTCTTTGGATGTAAGTGGTGTCGGTTGGGAAGGAGGGAGTATTTCAGATATGACAGGAATTGAAGCATTTGTTAATCTGAATGTTCTTTTATGTTTAACAAACCAATTAACCAGTCTGGATGTTTCTAATAATGCTTTATTAAATTATTTAGATTGTTCAAATAACCAATTAACCAGTCTGGATGTTTCTAATAATACTTATTTAAAATATTTGTGGTGCCATGAAAACCAATTAACCACACTGGATGTTTCTAATAATACTGCTTTAGAAGCGCTGTTTTGCAGTTCTAACCAAATCACCAGTCTGGATCTTTCGAATAACACTGCCTTAGGATATTTACAATGCAGTTGGAACCAAATAAGCAGCCTTAATTTTTCTAATAATCAAACTTTAATTGATTTATGGTGCAATGATAATCCATTAACCACGCTGGATGTTTCGAATAACACTGCCTTAACGAATTTGAAGATACATTCTATTCCTTCATTGTATGAAGTCTGTGTCTGGACATTACCTTTCCCTCCTGAAGGAGTTTATGTTTATATATCAGGCAGCCCCAACGTCTATTTCACCACTGAATGCAGTAAGTAAGAATCTTCAAGCATCATTCAAGCCCCCGGTTCACGCTGGGGACTTTGTCATTGATAGAAACTGAGGCTCTTCAACACAATCATTGCCTCTAACTCCTGAAGTCTCACATATCGCTCAAAACTGGATAGGGATTTATGACCAGTTACCTTCATTGCAAATACCGGTCTAACTGAGCCACACATTCTGGGCTAACCGGTATTTACACTATGAGCTTGTGATGTGGTCATCTATATTGTCAGAGCTTTATTATCTTCCTTATGGTAACATAGTCCTTTGACCTAATGGTGATTAAATAGGCTCCTTTCTTCAAGGAGGAGAGGTCGATTTTGGTTGAGGTTCCTTCCGAAACTTGGCAAAACACTTCTGACCCATTTATTGTAGTGATCTCAACAGTGTAGGTTCCGATTAAAATACTTTCAATCGTTATTTGATTAGTTGTGGGATTTGGATAGATATTATACAACCCATCAGTAAATAAGTTTTTTGTACCAAAATCTGTACTTACCGCAGAAGTGGTTACTTCTAATGGACTTGAAGATTCACTTTGATTCATAGCTTCATCAAAGGCTGATACGGCTACAACATAAGTAGTAGTTGGATCCAAGCCGGAGAATGAAAATGAATTTGCAGTTATACTTGTATCCACAATGCTGTTAACAAAGATATAATAACCCTCTACCCCAAAATTATCTGAAGAATGACTCCAGAGGAGATTAAAGGAATTTGAGGTGATATTAGAAGCAATTAATCCTGTTGGAGGTGTTGGAGGATCAAGATCAATTTCCTTGTTTGTTGTCAACGAAATGGCTTTAGAAAATGCACTGCAATTATGTGAAGAATCACAAGCGACTACATTAAGAGTATAAGTCGTGTTTGGCATTAGATCTGTAATGATATAAGATGTAGTCGATGATTGAGCTACTTCCTGATTATCAACAAATATCTGATAGTATTCTACTCCGTCATTATCTATGGATGGATTCCATTCAATCTCAATCAGATTAGTATTAATAAGTGCAGCTGCTAATCCTGTTGGTACAGTGGGTGGTTCAACATCAGGAGCAAATTCATTCCAACCAAATATCCTAACATGTCCCGCACTTTTCCCAGATCCATCATTATAGATTGCTCCAATCCCAACAATATTCCCTTCAGCGTTTACGCTTACACTAAAGCCAAATTTGTCATCTAATTCGGCTCCAATGAGATCAAAGCCCATTGGATCCCATGAAATTCCGTCCCATTCAAATAACCTGACACGACCATATCGATTAAGTTCTCCACCATATCTATGTTCACCTATCGCAACTACATCTCCATCATTATTTATACTAACACTCACACCAGCGAAACCAGAAGTTACCTCCCCATTAATATCCGCCCCCCTTTGAATCCAAGAACTCCCATTCCATTCAAATATTCTGGCCTGGCCTGCATCATCATTTTCATTTGTGTCATAATACACTGAGCCTATTACAACCACATCCCCAAGGCCGTTTGTACTTACCGCTCTACCGCAATGGTCACCAGCTTTGATCCCTTCAATATCCAAGCCTCTTTGTTCCCATGCAGTCTCACCCCATTCATAAATTCTTACATGACCTGCATCGTTCCCATCCACATCATGATATTCTGCTCCAATCACAATTACGCTCCCATTGCTATTGATACTAACACTCGATCCAGACAGGTCTCCATCCTCTTCCCCATTAATATCAATTCCTTTTTGTACCCAAGATACCCCGTTCCAGTAAAATATTCTAACCTGGCCCATCCAAGTTCCAGTTCCATGATGGCTTGGTGCACCAATAACAATTGCATTTCCATCATTACTAAGGTCAAGTGAATAACCAAGCAACTCACCTTCTGTCTTTCCATCAATAGCCAACCCCTTTTGAATCCAGGAAATACCA
>QMPQ01000411.1 GCA_003648635.1 Bacteroidota bacterium
GTACTGCTGCTCAAATATGGAAATCCAGTATGGATGACCGCCAGAGCCACATTTGCAGGAAACTTCTTTGCCAGTGCAGGATACGAGATTGTGGACCGAAGCCCTTTCCTTAATGTAGAAGAGGGCATTGCATTCGCTTCATCCGGAGATTTCGACATAGTGGTTCTCTGCAGCTCGGATGATGTCTACGGAGAAACCGCCCCGGCTGTTCAGAAAGCACTCTCTGGCTTATCCATTGTAGTGATTGCAGGTTACCCTGCCGACAATATCAATGAATTAAAGAAAGCAGGGCTCGAGCATTTCATCCATAGGAACTGCAACGTGCTTCAAACCCTGACCAGCTTCAATAAGGCTCTTCTTTAACCAAAGGACTTTAAAGATTTTAGACTGATATGAGACCAGATTTTACCAAAATAAATTTCCGCGATCTCAAGGCACCCTCAAATAAAGAGCCTGTCTCCAATCTGTGGGAAACACCGGAACACATAAGCATCAAATCTACCTATGGAAAGGAAGATCTGGAGCAGTTGGAACACCTCGGATATGCCGCCGGTTTTCCACCCTTTCTGCGCGGACCTTACTTGGCCATGTATGCCATGCGGCCCTGGACCATCAGGCAATATGCTGGTTTTTCAACAGCCGAGGAGTCCAATGCATTTTACCGAAGGAACCTGGCATCCGGACAAAAAGGATTATCTGTGGCCTTCGACCTGGCCACTCACAGGGGATATGATTCCGATCATGAGCGGGTGATGGGCGATGTAGGCAAGGCCGGAGTAGCCATTGATTCCATTCTTGATATGAAAGTCTTGTTCGACCAGATCCCTTTAAACAAGATGTCGGTTTCCATGACCATGAATGGGGCCGTGCTGCCGATCATGGCCTTTTATATTGTAGCTGGTCTGGAACAGGGAGCGTCGCTGGAAGAACTGACCGGAACCATCCAGAACGACATCCTGAAGGAGTTTATGGTCCGGAACACCTACATCTATCCTCCGGAGATGTCTATGAAGATTATCGCAGATATCTTCGAGTTTAGCTCCAGGAACATGCCCAAATTCAACAGCATATCTATCTCCGGATACCATATGCAGGAGGCAGGGGCCACAGCTGATATTGAGCTGGCCTATACCCTGGCCGACGGACTGGAATATCTGCGCACAGGGGTGAAGGCAGGCATCGATATTGATGCCTTCGCACCTCGACTCTCATTTTTCTGGGCCACCGGGATGAACCACTTTATGGAGATTGCCAAAATGAGGGCTGCCAGGATGCTATGGGCCAAACTGGTCAAACAGTTCAATCCTAAAAATCCCAAGTCCATGGCCCTCCGGACCCATTCCCAGACTTCCGGATGGAGTCTAACAGAACAGGATCCCTTTAACAATGTAGCAAGAACATCTATAGAAGCTATGGCCTCAGTGCTGGGTCATACCCAGTCACTCCATACCAATGCCCTGGATGAAGCCATTGCCCTTCCCACAGATTTCTCAGCAAGAATTGCCCGAAATACCCAGCTCCATCTTCAGGAGGAAACCGAGATCTGCCGTTCGCTTGACCCCTGGGCAGGTTCACATTATGTGGAAACCCTTACCCATGAGATTACACAAAGGGCCTGGCAGCATATAAAAGAGATTGAAGAGTTGGGAGGTATGGCCGCAGCCATTGAAACCGGTATACCGAAAATGCGCATCGAAGAAGCAGCAGCCAGGAAACAGGCACGAATCGATAGTGGGAAAGATATCATCGTTGGAGTGAACCAGTACCGTCTCGATAAGGAAGATCCCATCGACATCCTGGAAGTGGATAATACAGCGGTTCGCCAGGCCCAGTTGGATCGTCTTGCTACACTTAAAAGGGAACGCGATAAAGATAAAGTAGCTGCCTCTTTAAAAGCTATAAGCGATTGTGCTAAAGGTGGTAGCGGTAATCTTCTTGAACTTTCAATTGAAGCTGCTAAACAACGTGCTACTTTGGGTGAGATCTCCACCGCCATTGAGGAAGTTTCAGGCCGGTACAAAGCCGTTATCCGTTCCATCTCGGGTATATACTCTTCTGAATCGGGAGAGGACAAGGCCTTCGGAGAGGCCCGTGAGCTAGCACAGGAATTTGCATCCAAAGAGGGTCGTCAGCCCAGAATCATGATCGCCAAAATGGGTCAGGATGGACACGATCGTGGCGCCAAGGTGGTAAGTACAGGTTACGCCGATATTGGCTTTGATGTGGACATTGGTCCTCTTTTCCAGACTCCTGCTGAAGCTGCCAAACAGGCCGTAGAGAATGATGTGCATATTCTCGGAATATCTTCACTTGCCGCCGGCCACAAGACACTCATCCCCCAGGTCATTGGAGAACTAAAGAAACTCGGAAGAGAAGATATCATGGTGATTGCTGGTGGTGTGATCCCTGCCCAGGACTATGAATTCCTATACAAGGCGGGCGTAATTGCTATATTCGGACCCGGTACACGGGTTAGTGAAGCGGGCAAGCAGATACTTAAAGTATTACTGGAGACTTATTCATA
>QMPQ01000412.1 GCA_003648635.1 Bacteroidota bacterium
TTAACACCATGAGCAAGGCCCTGGCATTGTCATCCAGACAATAGCCTTCTTTTAAATTTGGAATGCCATAGTTTGCATGCTGAATAATGCCTGTATCATCTGTCAAACGATTGATATGTGATAAAGAAAAAAGTGGCATAGCAAGAAGATCCAGTTCGGTATCATCATTTACCATTTCACTCTGCTGTTCCTTTAAAGCATCCACGATAACCTCCATATACTTCTCTCCTGTTTTCGGCCAGGTAATTTTCCGACCATAGTCGTAGGCTTTTCTTTTAATCTCATTAAGCACCTCAGGTTTATCCAGAAGTTCTGTTAAAGTGGAAGAAAGTCCCTTTGAATCATTGAAGTCAATGAGCCTTCCCCTTCCTTCTGCCAACAATTCTGAGGCATGCCAATAGGGTGTTGAAATAACGGCCGAACCAACCCCAATAGCATACGAAAGTGTTCCACTGGTAATTTGGGCTTCGTTTAAATATGGAGTTATGTAAATATCAGAAGCACACAAGTATTTGAACAAATCCTGTTCATCAATAAATTTATTAAGAAAGATAACGTGCTCTTCAAGATAAAGACTTGTGACTAAACGCCTTAAGAAAATACGATATTCTTCACCAGAATGTCGCAGTACATTGGGGTGGGTTTTACCTAAAACTATATAAATAACATCAGGGTGTTTTTTAACAACTTCGGGCAGTGCTTTTATTACTGTTTCAATTCCTTTGCTGCGTCCAATAAAACCAAAAGTAAGCAATACCTTTCTACTGTCAAGTTTGAACTCCATTTTCGATTTTTCCTGGTCGAAAAAAATATCTGGTACGCCATGTTCTATAAAAACAATTTTGCCTTCCGGTACATTGTAAATACTAACCAGGAACTCAATAGCTTTATGGCTCATCACCACTATTTTATTTGCCATTTTACAAATTTCCTGTAAAACAGCTTTTTCAGTATAAGAGGGGTTCTTAAGAATGGTATGTAATGTTACAATAATAGGAACTTTCAATCCGTGAAGCAAAGGAAGGATTTGCACTCCGTTTTGACCGCCAAAAATGCCAAATTCATGTTCAAGGATACAGATATCAGCGCCGCTTAAATTTATGAATTTCACGGCCTTTAAATAATCTTCCTGATGGTCTTGCCTGATGATAACCTTTACTTCATCAGGGTATTCATAAGTAAGACCGTTGTCGTTTATGGCAACAACAAAACCCTCATACCCAAGCTCCCTTTTTTTACTATTCGATAATATTGAGTTGAACAGGTTATTCGTAAATATACCGATCCCACATTCCCGGGGTGGGTAAGTACCAATAAAAGCTAATTTCATTCTGGTGTTTATTTTCATGAATACAACATTATATCATTTTGAACTGCTCATCGGCAATTAGTAAAGGTATTAATTTAACGTGAGTTCGACATAAAATCAACAAGCTAATGCCATTGATGGTTCATTCTTACAAATATCCTGAATAGGGGAGGAGTACCTGAAATTGATTCTTGATTTCAATGAGTTTGTTCAAACTTTCTAACAAAAAGACAGAACAATTAGGCCCAGTTCTGCGTATATTAATTAGAGGAACTTCATTATTCAGATCATTATGATAGACAAAGTCGAAATACTACGCAATTACCACGACCAGGCAATTATCATTTCACTCTCGAATATGGAAGAATCATTATCTGGTATGATCGTAGATGATTCGCCTGATGATCATTGCATATTTGTGAAGGATCCCAATCTGATCGAGTACTATGAAACTAAAAATGAATCGTTGCTGGAGTGGATTTATTTCAAGGACGTAAAGGCTATTGATTACCAATAAAGTTACGGACAATCCTGATTTATTCCCAATCGAATATGTTTGATTCATAGGGTATTTGAACAACAAATGCGGGTTTTGATTGTTTGTGTTATACAGGTATCTGTAAAATTCTAACATGGCCCGACTCAAGGTATCAATGCCCTTTAAAATAGCATTCCTGCTTTTTGCCGGAGTGGTCATTATTGCATTCAGCGGCTATCTATCCTACAAAAGCATCTCCTCGGTCGTAACCATGATCTACAGTAACAACTCCCCCGATGACGGGTTGGCCACTATTCAGGAGATCACCACGACCATCGACAGGGCAGAAAACAATGTCAGGCTTTATGGTCTGACCAAAGAAGACAACTATTTAAGAAAGTACTACGGATTGATCAACGGAATCGATTCCGTCATCGACAAGCTTTACAAGCAGTATCCGGAGGATGAGTGGTTCGCTCATAAAATTGACACCATCGATGCTCTGATAAATGTCAAAACCCAGGTCTGGAGGGAGATGATCTCCATATGGCAATACGACTCTACACGGAATGCGATCTCAGACCTGGCTGAGCACTTCCAGCCGGTGGAACCCATTCCTGAAGTGAAACAGGGTTTTTTCAAAAGGATCTTTGGAAAGAAGAAAAAGGAAGAGGTAGATCCCTCCTCTCAGAACGAAGAAATCCTGGAATTGATAGGGGAGATAGAAAAAAATGAAA
>QMPQ01000413.1 GCA_003648635.1 Bacteroidota bacterium
CAGGAACCCTCATCCTGGGTAGCAGGTAAGGAAATGAGCTCAGTGAATGCCCTTTCCGCTGCATGGCTGGCCATTGAAAATGGCTTAATTGCCTGTTTTGGTAAGGGAGAGGTGATTCCCTTTGCTGATGATGAGGTGCTGGATTGCGAGGGAGGAATGGTGATGCCCGCGTTCTGTGACTCTCATACCCATTTGGTCTACTCCGGTAGCAGGGAACAGGAATATGAAGATAAGATCCGTGGAATGAGCTATGAGGAGATTGCAAAGAGAGGCGGAGGGATCCTTAACTCTGCAAAATTGCTATCTGAAACTTCCGAGGATGATCTTTTTGAACAATCGCTGCCACGTGCCAATGAAATAATCCGTTCGGGAACCGGTGCGGTGGAGATTAAGAGTGGATACGGGCTGAATACCCGGGATGAACTAAAGATGCTCAGGGTCATCAAAAGGCTTGGTGAGGAGACTGAGCTCACCATCCGTGCTACGTTTCTGGGAGCCCATGCCGTTCCTGCCAACTTTAAATCCGACCAGGATAAATACGTGCAGCTGGTAATAGATGAGATGATACCGGCCGTGGCACAAGAGGAGCTGGCCGACTTTATTGATGTATTCTGCGATCGAGGGTTCTTTACAGTGGAGCAGACCGATCGCATCCTGGAGGCAGGCGCAAAGTATGGTCTGGCACCCAAGATACATGCCAACGAACTGGACTTCTCGGGCGGTGTGCAGGCAGGGGTCAGGCACCATGCCCTATCAGTGGACCACCTGGAATTTGTAGGGGAAGAGGAGCTGACTGCCCTGAAAGGAAGTGCTACCATGCCCACTATTTTACCGGGAGCATCCCTCTTCCTGGGATTAAGCTATGCTCCCGCAAGGAAGATGATTGAGGCGGGTTTGCCAGTGGCTCTGGCGTCCGACTACAACCCGGGATCTTCACCTTCGGGCAATATGGAACTGGTGATGTCCCTGGGGATCATTCAGTTGAAAATGCTGCCATTTGAAGTACTAAATGCAGTGACAAGGAACGGGGCCTATGCTATGGGCCTGGAGGAGTCCCACGGCTCCATCACGCCAGGAAAAGTGGCCAACCTGATTATTACCGATCCGATGCCTGGCTTTGGCTTTATGCCCTATGCCTATGGGAGCAGCCAGATAAATAAAGTAATCTTAAACGGAAAAATTCAATAATATCTTATGAAGCAGCTTATAGAGTGTGTCCCCAATTTCAGCGAGGGAGTGGATATGGATGTGATAAGGCGGATTACTGATCAACTAGAATCGCTTGATGGAGTGAAACTGCTGGATGTGGATCCGGGGAAAGCAACAAACCGTACGGTGGTTACAGTCGTCGGGCCGCCCGAGCAGGTGGTGGAAGCTGCCTTCCAGGCAGTTAAAATGGCATCTGAGATAATCGATATGAGCCGTCACAGCGGAGAACACCCCAGGTTTGGAGCCACAGATGTATGTCCACTTGTTCCTGTGGCAGGTATCTCCATGGAGGAGACGGTGGTGTATGCACATCAACTGGCCGAAAAGATCGGCAAGGAGCTGGGGATCCCCGTATATTGTTATGAGAATGCAGCCTTGAGTGAAGATCGTAAAAACCTGGCTTCGGTGCGATCGGGCGAATATGAAGGACTGAAGGAAAAACTGGCAAACCCGGAGTGGAAACCTGATTTTGGTCCGGCAAAATTTATACCCCGTACGGGGGCCATCGCTGTGGGAGCCAGGGACTTCCTGGTAGCTTATAACATTAATTTGAATACCACTTCCACCCGTCGAGCCAATGCCATCGCCTTTGATGTGAGGGAGCGGGGGAGAAGCAAACGAGAGGGAGGCCCGCTTAGCGGTAAGATCGTAAAGGATGCACTTGGCAAGCCGGTGATGATCCCCGGATCACTAAAGGAAGTCAAGGCCATTGGCTGGTATATTGAGGAGTACGGAGTGGCACAGATTTCCATGAACCTGACCAATATTTCCATCACACCGGTCCATGTGGCCTTCGATGAGGTTTGTAAAAAGGCCGACGCGCGGGGCATCCGGGTTACCGGATCTGAACTGGTAGGATTGGTACCCCTGAATGCCATGCTCGATGCGGGCAGGTATTTTTTGAAAAAGCAAAAACGCTCAGTCGGAGTAGCCGACAGCGAATTGATAAAGATCGCAGTGAAGTCTATGGGCCTTGACGAACTGGGTCCCTTTGATCCCAATGAGAAGATCATTGAGTACCAGCTTAGAAAAGGTGAAGGTAAGGCTCTGGTGGATTTGAGCCTTGCTGCTTTTATGGAGGAGTGTGCTTCAGAATCACCCGCGCCCGGTGGGGGATCTGTCAGTGCCTATATGGGAGCTGTTGGTGCGGCCCTGACCACTATGGTGGCCAATCTTTCCTCGCATAAGCGGGGATGGGACGAGCGTTGGGAGGAGTTTTCTGAATGGGCAAACCGGGGTAAGGTAATCCAGGAACGTTTGCTGCACTTGGTGGATGAAGATACAAATGCATTCAATGAAATTATGGCA
>QMPQ01000414.1 GCA_003648635.1 Bacteroidota bacterium
ATCCTGATCCTTTTCATCAATGGGATCCTCACTCCAGGTATACTGCTTTCTCCACTTGCTCTGCCACATATTATTGTAGTTGTTTTCCGGCATATACAAGTCAGGATCCATATAGGCCATATTGCCCCAGGTGTTGTAAACAAGACTGGGATTATTCAGTAGTTTATCGAAATCCTCCACAGTATTCGGAATCACTTTTCCCGTGGGAATTACATCCAGAAATTCGTCGCATGCCGTCAGGCAGGTAAGAGCCAGTATTATGATGGTGAAATATCTTTTCATCTTCTTATAATTTAAAATGATGTCCTGAGACCAAAAGTAAGTGTCCTGAGTCCAGACCAGGCTGCTATGCTCTTTCTGTAATTATTTGAATTAGGATTAAAATCCATTCTCGTTGGATCTACCCCCAGGTTGTTAGCAACCCATGTGAAAGCATTGGTGACTTGAACACTGATCCTTAAGGACTTGAATTTGGTTTTTGCCAGTACCTTGGGAGGCAATGAATAGGCCAGGATAATATCTTTTACCTTTATGTAGCCTCCATTATGGATGTTATCCTGGGAATCCATCCAGTACCAGTCCGCATCGTAACTATCCCAACAGTCTTCCCGAACGCCAGTATCGGGATTCCTTCCGAAATAGGCAAGCCTTGGTATTCGTGTGTTTAGCTCATCCCCTTGCTCCTTCCAGCGCTCGGTCCATATGTCATCCATACGAAGGTCATAATAGTAGCCATCCACGCCTACTGTGTAGTAGTGCTTGAATTTGTAATCAAATTTATAGGACAGGTTCACATTCAGCTCTATGCCTTTGTAGGTAAGGGAGGTAGAAAACCCTCCATATATGGGGGCCTTGCTGGTCCCCCAGTAGATCAGATCCTCTTCAATTTCAGTCCCTTTATAATCTCTCCAGTTCAAGGTTCCGTTTTCAGCCGTATTGATCAACACCTCACCCCATTCAGACAGTCCTGCATAATCAAACGAATAAAGGTTGTCCAGGGGTTGTCCTACCCTCAGTGCACCTTGGTATGCAAGCCAGACAGGTACAATATTCTCATTGACCACATCAGTAACTACATTCTTATTGTAAGAGAACAGTAACCTGGCATCCCACACAAAGTCCTTGGTTTTCATGAGGATTCCTCTCAGGGAGATATCGGTCCCCTTATTGTTCATGGATGCATAGTTTACGGTAGCTGTTACGAAACCATTGGTCGGGTCCAGGGGCCTGTCGCCCAACAAGTCCGTACTATTCTTATTGTAGAACTCAATACTACCTCCAAGCCTGTTTCCTAAGAGGGAGAAATCAACTCCGAAGTTCAGAATGGCGGTTTCTTCCCATTTGAGCTGATCATTAGCAGGGCGATCAAGCTGCAAATAATTATATATCTTTCTCCCATAGGCTCTGATCTGCGGCGTGGCCTGTGGATAGGGAGAATACTCATTGCTGGCATTTCCACCAAGTCCGTAGGTAACACGTAGGGTCATACGATTGAGAAAATCGATCCCGCTCATAAATTCTTCCTTTGATATCTGCCAGCTTGCTCCGGCGGACCAGAGCGGTTTGTAGCGAAACCTGGGATCACTACCGAAGAGGTTTTTCTGATCCACCCTGTAAGATCCCGTAAGCGAATATTTGCTTCTGAATGTGTATCCGGCATTTGTAAAGAAGGATACCTCACGAATATCTGTGTTCCAGATATCAGACATTTCCCCGCTGTTATAGGTGTTCTTATTCCAGCCCACTACATCGCCGGAGCGGTAGGCCAGTTCACTTACAGGCATGTAAGTGGTGCTTTGCTTGTCATAACCATAAAGCCGGGACCTGAGGCCTTCTGTGGCATGACGACGCGTTTCGGTACCGGCAAATACAGATACCTGGTGTTCATTCCAGGTTCGGTCGAAGTTAAGTGTGTTCCGCCAATCCCACGCAAAATATTCCCTCCTCCAATAGTTATATTCTGTACCAACCGGAATCTGGTACCCCAGGGCGACACTATCCTCATCGTATACGTCTGGCAGATAAAAATCATTTATTCTTATCCTTTGGGATGGCAGATCCATGGTTTTAAATTCATCTTCGTTATCGGATCCCACCTCGTATTGAAACTTGGAATCAAAGTGAAGCCCCTCGATAATCTTAATGCCAAGGCCAAACTGGGTCCTGAGGTCAATTCTCTCCTGCATGCGATCCCGGTTATTCTTCTCATCCAGGTACGAAAAGGTATAGGGATAATTGCCGGGCAGAGCCTCTCGTTCCTTGGACGACCAGGAACTGAAGCGCTTATAGTACTGAATGGGTGTGCCTGCATCATCCACCAGTTCTTCGTAGGGCTTTATTTTTTCCGTTGCGGATGGCCAGTACCCGTTCTTTGTATTGTTACGCATGCTGGCGTTTACCCCGGCATGGAAAACAAAACGATCGTTCACCCTGAATTCATCTCTGAGATTCAGGATCATACGATTATCATGGTTCCCCTGACTTATGGGCTGATTGCTGTTGTAGACCAT
>QMPQ01000415.1 GCA_003648635.1 Bacteroidota bacterium
AAGGATTCCCAGGTCGATGGTCTTAATCACCTCCCGTGTCCTGCTAACGCGCTTCTTACCCAATTCCCCTGTATCGTCTGTTCCTGCTGTATCAATCATCACCACGGGACCTAAATCGGTGATTTCCATAGATTTCTTTACAGGATCGGTGGTGGTGCCGGGTTCATTGGAAACAATGGCTACCTCCTGTTCCGCAAGGGTGTTGATCAGTGATGATTTGCCGTTGTTTCTTCTTCCGAATATTCCGATATGGGGTTTGGCATCCCTTCCTTTCATAACAGCCCCTTGATGTCACTGATGGTAAATCCCTTTTTGAGCATATTACCGGGTTCCATCAGCTTTTTAAGTTTCTTGGCTTCGATAATTTCCAGGGTGTCGTTGGCATCAAAGATATTCTGGTCACCCTTTTTCATCTGCGATGCAAGTTCTGCTGCGCGCTTATAACCAATCAGGGGAGATAGGGCAGTGGTAACGGCCGGACTGTTGAACAGTTTCGTGCTGGCTGCTTCCTCATCGACACGGAGTCCTTTTAGCACCTTCTCCTCGAAGGCATGGTTCATAGAGATCATTAGTTTCAGACTCTCCAGCATGGCGATGCCAATCTCTGGAAGGTAAGCGTTCAATTCCAGGCAACCCTTGGAGCTTAAGGTTGCAATTTTCTGATCATTGGCATAAATCCTGTGAGCCGAGGAGATCAAATATTCCGGGACCACCGGATTAACCTTGCCGGGCATAATGGAGCTGCCCACCTGCTGGGAGGGTAGCTCGATCTCTTTGTTGGAGCCTGTTCCCGACGCAAGAAGCCTTAGATCAGTTACGATCTTCTCCAGGTTAACAGCATGGGCCTTCAGGATGGCATGTACCTCCACCCATTTGTCCATATTCGAAGTGGCATCTGCCAGATTTTCTCCCTGAGTAACAGGCAGAGAAGTGATCCTTTTCAGTGCCGGCACCACTTCCATGATATAGAAACGTGGTATGGCAATCCCGGTACCGATGGCTCCACCTCCAAGGTTGACCACCTTGAGCCTTTCTAATCCTTTGGAAACCCGCCACCAGTCACGCGACATGGCTTCACTGTAGGTACTGAATAGTTGACCGTATGTGGAAGGAACCGCCTCCTGCATCTGTGTATATCCCAGCCTCAGCGTGTTACGGTATCTGGTTTCAAGTTTTTCAACCGTTTTTCGGGTTTTATTTATGGCCTCTTCCAGTTCGTTTAGTAGCTGCATGGAAGCAATGGTAAGTGCTGTGGGAATCACGTCATTGGTGGACTGATATATGTTGGCCGATTCAATGGGGTCCACATGCTGATAATCACCAGGTTTTTTCCCCAGGCTGATCAGGGCGGCGTTGGCAATAATCTCATTCACATTCAGATTGATGCTGGTTCCTGCGCCTCCCTGGGTTCCCGGAACAATGAAATAGCCGAAATGATCACCAGAGGTGATGGCAGTGGCTGCTGCCTCCATGGCTCCCAGAGTCTTTTCATCAGGAATACTGAGATGGGAAATCATTTCAGGATGCTCCTTCTTAAGGGCTTTCAACAGCTTTCTTACCGTACGATAGCAGGCAAGTTTGACGCTGCCGGTGGCACGAAACCACTCCACAGGAAAGGCGACCTGGTTGTTAAAGTTCTCACGGGCCCGGACTGAGTGAACTCCGTAGAGTGCATCGGCAGGAATGGAGACTTCTCCAAGAAAATCTTTTTCAGTACGCATGTGTAAGGTATTTCGTGTAAAAATACCTAATAAAACGCAATATCTAGTTATTGCCTAACTTGAGTATAATACCACCTGAAAATTCTCCCTGGAAGGGGGTGATCCGGGTATAGACAGCTCCACCACAGCTGACGCCGCTTCCGATTCCACATCCAAAACCAAGCCCGTTTACTACCAAAGGCATCATCATGCTGCCCTGGACCCTGAGCCCAATTCGCTCACTTAGCCAGATCTTAACTCCAGCACCAAATGAGAATTGGAATTGCCACTTTGTGCTAGAATAGTCTTTCGGGGCCCAGATAGCAAACCCCATGCCAAGGGTTCCAAAAGGTCTGATTTTCCCCACATCTACCTCCTGCAGTGCGCCCACCGTTATGTAGTTGGAATTGTACTGGATGGTCTCTCCAGGTTCTGTCGATACATTATACGGTGCGAAGTAGCCCTCGGAATCAGAACGCATATAGGATAGTTCAATAAAAGTGGTTGTAGAGAGGCCTACAGCAAGTTTGCCGCCATAGTTTGGGGCGCTCTGCATTCTAAATTCACCATCGTAGAGTTTGACTTTTCCATTCAGTTGCCAGCCATAGAAACCATTGATCTCCAGTGTCTGGGCACTTAAATCCTGAATACCTAAGGTGACCAGGACCAGGATCATGACGATAAAAAATCTGCTGTTCTTGGACTTCATTTTATCTGTTTTTACTATAGAAATATACCTTAATAAAGTGTAGGCGGGCAAATATAGAAATAAAGGATGTACTTATACCTTGAATAAGGGTTTCTCTGTCG
>QMPQ01000416.1 GCA_003648635.1 Bacteroidota bacterium
GAATGATTACTGGAATTCCAGCATCGAAAACCTGACCCTGAAATACGATTTTACCCACTATTTGAATCCGGACAACACCCTGCGTTACGGATTTCTGGTGTCGGGACATAAGCATGATCCGGGAAATATTTACCTGGGTGGAGAGGAATGGGACCCGGGTTATGATCTTTCTGTCAGGTATACCCGGGAATTTGCCATGTATGTGTCTAACCAGTTTATCATCTCTAACAGGGTCTCCATACGGGCCGGACTCAGAATCACAGCCTGGCAGAACAAGGGGCCTTCCACCGAATACCAGGTGGTTAAAACCTCGAATGGGGGTATAGAAAGAGATAGTATTGTTGTAAGAGAATATCCCGATGGTGAAGTATATCATCAGACCTTTGCAGTGGATCCCAGGATTAGTATGGTCTGGCAGCCAGGGGTAAAAAACATATTTAAACTGAGCTATAGCCGTACCAGCCAGTTTCAGTATCTGATTACCAATTCCATCAGCCCTTTTACCTCCCTGGAGGTCTGGCTTCCTGCCGGGCCCAATGTCCCGCCCCAGTCTGCGAACCAGTTTACCCTGGGCTACACACGCCGCTTTGCGATCCCCGGGCTAAGCCTCGGATTGGAGGCATATTACAAGAAGATGAATAAGCTGATCGATTACCGCGACCATGCGCATATGCTAATGAACCCACTGGTGGAGGAAGAACTGCTTTTTGGAGCGGGAAAGGCATACGGACTGGAGACGATCCTAAATAAGGAGCATGGCAAGCTAAGCGGGTGGATCTCTTACACCCTCTCCCGGGCCATCTACCAGGTGGATGAGATTAATGGGGGTACTCCCTATCCGGCCTATTCCGACCGGCCACATGATTTCTCTCTCTACCTTTCATGGGCCTTTCATCCAAGGCTTACCCTGAGTAGTAACTTTATTTATATGACAGGCGCTCCTTTTTCAACCCCCACCGGATTCTATTACTATGATAATCACCAGGTGCCTGTCTATGCAGAGCGTAACAACGACCGGCTTCCCGATTATCACCGGCTCGATCTGGCCCTGAACTGGCAGCTGAGCAAGGCTGAGCGGAAGTATCAGCATGAACTCATCTTCTCTGTTTACAACCTCTATAACCGTATCAATCCTGTGGCGCTACACTTTAATAAAATCACGGATGAGAATGGCAATTTTGTGGTTCCGGTTGATTTTTACAGCAATCCGAAACTTCTCTCCTCCCAGTATTATCTCTACGGGATCGTACCCTCTGTAAGCTATCATTTTAACTTTTAAGAGATGAAGAAACTTCTGATATATGTACTTGTTGCACTTGCAAGCTTACTGATTCTGGGCTGCGACGAGCACGTGGACTGGGAACTGAAGTACCAGGAGGCAGACATTCTAGTGGTGGAAGGTAAGATAAGCAGTGAACTAAAACAGCATGAAGTGAGACTTACCCGGCCCCTGTACGAGATGAATGGCACCCCCGATGCGGTCAGCGGAGCACAGGTTGAAATCTTTGATGGAAGAGTGTTATATTCCCTTTCTGAGGATCCGGAGCAAGCGGGGATCTACAGAACCGATTCCCTTTTTGCAGCGGAGCTGAATCAATACTACCAGCTGCGAATTCTGTATGAAAGCAAGCGCGTTACTGCTGTTACCTTTATGCGGGAAGTGGAACCCTTCCAGGATATGAATGTCTACCCGGTTCAGTCGGACCCCCTCCTGCTGGAAGCCTATATCAGAAGCAGTGAAGAACCCTCAATTGTCAGACTGGAACTGGACTGGAGCCATGTGCATGGTTACGATACCTTAGCTGCTTCGGAAACCCATGCGGTGATCTATAAGTATTCCCTGAACAGTGTGGACGTGAATGAAATCTTTAAACCGGAGCAGGAGCATGTCAGATTTCCTCCGGGAACCATCGTATTCCGTGAGAAAGAATCGGTGAATCCCTGGTATGCAGAATTTCTCCGGGGCATGCTTTCTGAAACCAACTGGAGGGGAGGCATGTTTGATGTGCTGCCCGGGAATGCCCGGACCAATATGGAAGGTGCTGCCATCGGGTTTTTTACCGCAGCCGATATATTACGGGATACAATTCCAATTGATTCAACCATTATCAGAGTCTTGCAAATTCAAAAGTAGGATATCCCTTTACTCCCTCATCGCTGTAGAAATCCACAAATCGCAGCTTATAGAAGAAGCCATCCCGGTCACGGATCACGTAATTCATATCCGGAACAATGGTATAGACTCCTGCATCAAAATCGTAATACTTCCAGTCATAACCGATGACATCTGCTTGTAAGGTAAAGCTTAGGTCTGTGATATCATCCCTTGTCATATCCATGAAATCATGGATGGTATCCAGGGCTGCTGTGACTCCATTGGGATTTAATAATAGGCCCACTACCAGGTAAGGATAGTCTTCCCCTTCATCTGTAACCAGCATGGTGGTGTATTTGCTGAAGAGCAGGCTCCACAGGTCCGGTGCCGGAGCAATGTCCACGAAGCCCTTA